>CACYCU010000050.1 GCA_902772945.1 uncultured bacterium
ATGATGATGTTCGGTTTAGGCGGTGTATTTATTGAAGTTATGAAAGACGTAACCTTCAGAATTGCTCCTTTAACAGATGTTGATGCTTCTGAAATGATAAAATCAGTAAAAGCATACAAATTGTTAGAAGGTGCAAGAGGTACAACACCTGCTCAAATGGATCAAATCCAAGAAACATTATTGAGATTATCTCAATTAGTTCACGATTTCAGCTTTATCGACGAATTAGATATCAACCCATTGTTAATATCAGAAAAAACAGGAGAAGGTATAGCTGTTGACGGACGTATTAAAGTAAGACTTGAAGAAGCTTCTGAAGCACTTGGCTGCAAATGTGGCTGCGGCGAAGTTTCTTGTTCTTGCTGCAAATAATAAAAAGAGGGCAATGCCCTCTTTTTATTTTAGGAATATTATATGAACATAAGAAAAATTACATTAGGGACTATTGGTGGTCTGTTAGCTGCATTTTCTATTACTCAATTAGTTGATAACAGATTACAAGAAAATCTTATCGATAAACAACAAAAACATATTATTAAACAAGATAAGATTATAAAAGACAATGCAAAAAAATTTAAAAAAATGCAGTCGCAGATTGATAGTTTATGTCACAAAGCATATTTTGACGGCATGCAAGCTGTAAGAGACAGCCTGCGGACTGCTCATGTAAAAAAATAAATTGCCAATCATAAATTTTAATGCTTTAATAATTATATGAATTATATTTTTTACTTTCTAATTGTAATTTCAATCATAGCAGGAGCAATAAACGGGCGGCTTTCTGATGTTGTAAATGCGATACTTTCTGGTGCAGAATTATCAGTTAAAGTTGCATTTTCACTTATCGGAATAATGGCATTTTGGCTTGGAATGATGAAAATTGCAGAAAAATGCGGATTAATTTCAATAATTGCAAAAATAATAAAACCCATAACAAAAAAAATATTCAAAGAAATTCCTGAAAATTCTCCTGCAATCGGTGATATTGCCATGAATTTTTCAGCAAACGCTTTTGGATTATCAAATGCAGCAACACCAATTGGTTTGAAAGCAATGGAAGAACTTCAAAAGCATAATATTGATAAAAGTTCCGCATCAAACGCTATGTGCATGCTTTTAGCTATGAATACAGCCGGATTTCAACTAATTCCTGCAACAGTAATAGCAGTTTTAATAGGCATAGGATATAAAAATCCTACAGAAATTATTGCTCCAACACTTTTGGTTACATCCATTGCATTTATAAGCGCAATATTACTTGCAAAAATATTTGAAAAAATATGGAAACCTCAAAAGGAGGAAACATGTTCCAACAAATAATGCAGACTATTTCTCTTTGGGCGCTTCCTGCAATACTTTTGTTAATTCTTACAATGGGATTGATTAAAAGAATTCCACTTTATGAAACATTTACTGACGGTGCAAAAGACGGATTTAAAGTTGCAATTAATATAATTCCATATCTTGTTGCAATCATTGTCGCAATATCAATGTTTAGAGCATCAGGAATAATAGATTTAATAGGTCAAGTTTTTTCTCCGGTACTTGCAAAATTAAACATTCCTGCAGATACAATACCTATAATGATAGTAAGATCTTTATCGGGTTCTGCTGCCTTGGGCGTGTTTTCGGATATTGCTAACAACCTTGGACCGGATGATTATGCGACAAAACTATCAGCTGTAATGGTCGGCTCAAGTGAAACAACCTTCTATGTACTAGCTGTCTATTTTGGGGCTGTCGGAATATCAAAACTCAGATATGCTCTTTTGGTAGGTTTATTGGCAGATTTTATAGGGATTGTTGCAGCAGTTTTGGTTTGTAATTTTGTGTTCTAGAAACCCAGCTTTGTGTATAACTAACATCATCGTTTTGTACTACTGCTTTTATAAGAACAGCATAACTTATATCGATAAAGTTAATTTTATCAATCCTTTCCACAACATAATCACGAGTTCCGCAATTATGACAAAAATGTTTTTCAGGAACAATCTCACCGTTTTTAATCATACCCTTTAATTTCACACCGCAGCAAGCACATCTGACTAAATACCACTGGTTTTCAATCAATTCACCACAATCAGGACAATAAGCAAAATCTACATCAGGTCTTACTTTTGAATGCGAACAATTCTTTGTACTTTTAAAAAACTCCATTAATAACATATTTTTTATTTAATAATATATTTTAAAAAGTCAAAATTATTTAATTTTATAAAAATTTAAGTAAGTATATGCCTTAATTTATCAATGTCAATTTTCCCACTTTTAGCATCAATAAGTTCATCTACAGAAAAATACTTAGTTCTCATACCATGCACAATATCAGGTAAAATATCCCTATCAAAAATAAATTCAACTGCATTGTTTTTTTCAAGCTTTGATAATTTATCAATTCTATACCCTTGATGAATTTTTTGTTCCATTTCTTTCATAAATCGTTCTAATTCTTGCACTGGCATTAAATTATTATCCAGAACATGGTTTTTTAATTTCATTCGATTTATATCAACACATAAACTTCTTAGTGAAAACTTTTGTTTTAAACCTTTTTGTAACTCATAAACTTTGTCCTGAAAATAGAAAAAATCTTCTTGCGTTCTAATTCTTAATTTGCCATTTCTAAGTAAATTTTCTGTAGGTATTCTTATAACAACTAAAGGTCCATTATCACTATTTATGCTAGCTTGTGCTAACATTGACTTACACAAATTTCGTTTTTGACTACCTACATTTATGTATTTTGTCAAAAAATTCTCTTTATCTAATAAATATACACCAGGTAATTGTTCACGCAAAGAAATTTGTATTTTATTAGATGCTTTAATCAATTTCATTTTGGAAGCAGAGGTAAAGTGGTACAAATACTCAGGCATCTCAATAGGTGAAATATCTTTTCCGTTAAATTGTGGCACCTTTGGTATTAGCTTAATTCTACCATTACCTAAATTTTTAATAGAATAAATATCATCAAAAGTACACTTAAAAACTTTTGTTACACAAGGGTTAATTCTACGTTCACAAAAAACAGAGGTAACTTTTTTAGCAACTTGTTGAGTACAAGTTGCAGGTCTGACAAGTCTTTGGATACCAAATCCTATTTTTTCCAATCCCATTAATATTATCCCCTTATTTTTATAAAAACATTTCGGCAAAAAATATTGCCAATAAACGCATTAATTAATTTTAGCTTAACTAACATTAGCCGGATTTTGCTTTAATGCAACAGCGTTTCAACTTTTTTGACTTATTAATTTTTTGTTACAAATTAGCCAGTTGTTGAATTGAATAGCTGACTATATCAGCTTAGTATATAAAAAAGGATCATATTATGACTGCAATAATAGGTGTACCACTTGATAATAGAATAGAAGAAGCCGTAAAATTCCAACAAATACTTACTGAATGCGGCTGCAACATAAGAACCAGAATCGGACTACACAACATTGGCGAATACAAATGTCTAAATAACGGAATAATTCTACTTGAAGTAGTTAACAACATTAATGAAATATATGACACCCTCGCCAAACATTGGAAAATTCAAATAATGAGATTTTAAAACAACAAATTTATTGCTGCACCCTTATCTACCTTAATAACATCATTTAACATTCTTTGCTCCCCAACATGCGAAGATAATATATGAGCTTCTCTGCTCCAAGGTAAAAATATTACACCACATTTGTTCACAGAAAAATTATTTCTTTCTCTAACATAATTAAATAATTTCTTTTGAGACGAAAAATTATTATTTATATAAAATGTTCTATGCCCCAAAACATCTATCCCTCGAGATTTTAAGAAAAAAACAACATTCCTGACATCCTCAAACTTTGAATTAGATAATTTAATACTTGTAAAACTTATATTATTATTTCTTATTTCCATAATATTTCCAAAAAAAAAGAGAGAGAATTAAAAAATTCTCTCTCTTATAAATTAGGCGCTGGCAACGAGCTATTTTCCCAGGCGGTGGCCCGCCAAGTATCTTTGCCGCTATGAGTCTTTACGACCGTGTTCGGGATGGGAACGGGTGTTTTCCTCACGCTTGGTCACCAGCAAATCTTTTAACGTACTTGCTGTACCCTGAAAGTTGCATAATAATTATAAGCTAACGCAATCATAACTTTAAAACCTAATACAGGAAAAGCCCTCGTCCTATTAGTATCAGTCGACTGAAAATGTTGCCACTCTTACATCTCTGACCTATCAACGTTATCATCTATAACGGGACTTACTGACTTGAGTCATGAGAGATCTCATCTTACGGTGGGCTTCGTACTTATATGCTTTCAGCACTTATCCGCTTGGAACACAGCTACCGGGCATTTACCGCTGGC
>CACYCU010000051.1 GCA_902772945.1 uncultured bacterium
ATCTGAAATATATGTATTAATTTGCAAATTTGGTTCTTTATATATAATACCTTTTGGAATTTCTGCGGAAATATTTTTTGTTTTTATGGCTTCGTATATATTATTTGATGTCATTGAATTGTTTGTATAAGAATTTATATAAACATGATTTATATTCACGTTATTCATAATATCAACAGCACCGCCTGAATGATCATTGTCAAAATGAGTTATTATCATTCCTTCAATATTTTTTATTCCTCTGTCTTTTAAATATTTTATAATTATTGAATTTGCCTGAGCTTTTCCGCCTCTGAACGCAGCTCGTCCGGTATCTATAATAAAATATTTATTCTGTGGCGTTTTTATTAAAAAACAATCCGCATTTTGCACATCAAAAGTTATAACCTCTAATTCATTGCTCGGTATATTTATAAAAGAAATTAAAAGTAAAAATATAAATACAAAACACCCAGGCAATATCTTTTTATCTAATTTTATAGATAGCGTAACAAGCAACACAATTCCGTAATAATAAAATATTTGGAAAATTGAAGGATGTGTTGTTGTCAAAATAGAATGTTTTAAGCCGGAAAAATAATTTGAAATCAAAACAATCGCCTGCAAAAAATAATTAAGTATTAAATCCATATACATACAAATTTTATCTGTATATGGAGAAAAGCCTGCAATAATCGAACTTATAAACCCTCCAAAACTGACAACCGCAAGAAACGGAAAGCTCAATACATTTGCAAAAATTGAATATGAACTAAACGTATTAAAATAAAACATTTGTATAGGAGCAACCCAAATTTGAGCAACAATAGGTATTAAAATGGCATTTGCTACATAACTTGTTATTTTTGAAGTTTGAAACTTTTCAAAAATTGCATTTGCCGTTGTAAGAATTCCAAAAGTCACAATAAATGAAAGTTGAAACCCAACATCATTAATAAACGCAGGATTATAAACGAGCATAAGCATTGCGACAAAAGCTAATAAAGAAATACTTTGAGCATCTCTATCTATCAGTTTGCCTATCAAAACAAAAATCAACATTAAAGCAGCACGAATAACCGAAGCACCTAAGCCTGTCATTAAAGTATACAAAATTACAACAAAAATCCCGGAAATTACCGTCAATCTATAAGGAACCCTCAATCTTATAAAGATAAAAAACCAAAATCCATATATAAATGCGACATTCATACCTGATGCGGCAAGTATATGAAGTAATCCGGAATTTACAAAAGAAGCTTTTATATAATCGGGTGGTGCAACGGCATCATCACCAAAGACAATACCGCCCAATATTTCAGATTGAGGAGATGCTATATATTTTGAGTGAACAGAAACTATTCTGCTACGCAAAATATTTAACTGTTGCAAAAACCGCCACTTAAATGTCAATCGTTCTTGTATAACTTTACAATCTTCTTTATTTGCATAAAAAACCGTGTAAGAATCAAAATTTCTAAGATATTTCCCATAATCAAATTGAGACGGATTTCCGGCTTTGAAAGGAACTTTTATACTTCCCTTTATTTCATAAAAATTTCCTATCTGAAAATCCGAAAAATCTTCACCCCCAACAGTAACATAAGTTTTTCCACTTACAGGTTTTTCATTAACTTCATTTACTTTTAAGAAAAACTTTGTTTTTATTTTATCTCCGGAATTCGGAATTGATACTATTTGACCTTTTACGGAAACTTTTCCGGGAGCATATGTTACCAAATCATCTGAAACTTTTATTCTAAAGTAAGTATTAAAAAATCCCAAATAAAATAACGCAAGTAATATCAAAATATATTTAACAGAAATAATGCGTTTTAAAACTAATATAATAGCTATCAGCGTATAAATTCCTGACAACAAAAGAGCGTTATCGTTAAAAAAGCCTAAAATTCCGCTCATAAAAATTATTGCCGCAATAAACATTACAGCATTTTTATTCTGCAATAATTCATTTAATTTACTTCTCAGCATTCAATTATTATACAATAAAATTTCTCTTATGCTTGCTGCTGTTTTGCTTTTTTCTTTTCCAAATAAATTTCACAAAGTTTGTTTGCAGGTTTGGTAACCGCAACCGGAACAAAATATCTGTATACAAAACCGAATACAATCATTGTTCTCAAAGGTCCCATACCTTTTACTTTTTTCATCAAAATTTCTTTTTGATCTTTTGTTAATACTTTATATAATTTTTGTTCTTTTATAAAATCATTTAGGCCTTTTTCTTTAGCTTTTAAAGCATCTTTATTTTGTTTATAACTTTCTAAAAAGTCTTTGTCGCCCAATAAATGACCTGCAAATCTTGCGGTAACATTATCCCACCAGCCTTTTAAGTACCTATCAAGCAAATAA
>CACYCU010000052.1 GCA_902772945.1 uncultured bacterium
GCACAACAAGATGTTGTCATAAATTCCGCACCTGCTTCCATTCTTTCAACAAATTCTGCAGCTTCATTTTTTGTTGTAACATCTGCTCCTTGTGCAACTTCGTAAACATCTGAAAATCCGAGTTTAAGAATAGCTTGTTTTAATTGTTGCGGTGAGCAAGGCAATTGCCCCATAATTGCCGGAGCAAGCATTGCTATTACTTTTTTGCCTGCTTTTATATTTTTCAAAATATCAATAATTTGACTTTTTTTATGAACAGCGCCAAACGGACAAGCTGAAACGCATTTCCCGCAAGAGATACATTTATCAAAATCTATTTTTGCATGACCGTCATCTCCTTTTGAAATCGCGTTGACAGGGCAAGCGTTTTCGCAAGGAACTATTATTTTTTGAATTGCCTGATAAGGGCAAACCTGAGCGCACATACCGCAATTTTTACATTTTTCCGGATCTATCTTTGATTTGCCGTTTGTAACTTTTATTGCTCCGAATTTGCAGGCACTTTCGCAAGGTCTTGCAACACAGCCTTGACACAAATCGGTTACATAAATTCTTGACGGAACACAACCTTTGCAGGCTGTTGTTAAAACTGTCAAAGGCCTTGAATCAGGTTTTTCTCTTTTTAAAGCTTCTTTTGCTACGTCTGACAGCAATGTACTATCTTCAGTTTCTTCAATAGATGCTCCCAAACCTGCAATTGTTCTGTCTCTAAGAATTTCTCTTTCTTTATAAATACAACATCTGTAAGGAACTTCGTGTCCTTTTGGACGCATGTCATATGGGATTAATCTTGTATTTTCTTCAAAATTATCGCTCAAAAAAGCTTTGATTAATCTTACTAATATCTCTCTTTTTAAATGTGATGTTTGTTTGGGGCTGTTTATAGACATCTCTTTTCCTTTTTTATTCTATTCTCAATTAATATAATTATCCCACAAAAACACAAAATTTCAAACAAAAATACTTTGCTTTTTCAAATAAAAAAGACCCTGAAACAAGTTCAGGGTGACAAATTTATTTTAATTTTTCATCAATAGCTGATAATACTTTTTCAACAGTTGCTTCTTTTATTACATCATCATCAACTTTTACATAAGGTGCTTTTGAAAATTCCCAATCAATTGAGCACATACCCAGGCAAGGAACTCCTGCAACATCAACTTTATCTCCGTATTTTTTAGGTATTGTATCAATCAATTCCTGCAAATTTGATGAGCCCATAACAAAACATGTAGTTCCTAAACATACTTTAACACTAACTTTCTTATCCATTTTTAATCCTTTCTTATGTTTATTATATCACAAGATTATGAATTTATTATGTTTTGGAAAGTTTTATTGTTTGTAAAATTAATTTGTTTTATTTGGGGTGCAACTTCATATGATTTTATTGAACGTTTGCCTGTCAGACGTTTCATAAAGTTGAAATATGCTTTTTTAAATCCGGTTGCGTTGTTTTGTTTATTTTCAAGCTCAATCAGGCTATCTCTGCTGTGCATTCCTATAGGAACTCCGACTGATGCTCTTGTGAGCCATTCGCCCATTGTTGTATTAGTTAATGTTATCCAGCTCATACCAAACAAAGATCTGTTGTATTGACTTCTGAATGTGCTGTTAAACAGATCAATTAATAGTGTCTGGTAGAAAAGCCTTGAGCCTTCCTGAACAAATCTTTCAGTAAATTTAGTTTTTGCGCCTTCAACATCATTACCATTTGATTTCAGCATTACCATATTGTAATTGTCTGTCATTAAGAACCATATCGTTGCTATTGTTGCAGCTGTTTTTGCAAGATTTGACAAAGCGCTGTTTGAAACATTTGACATTGTATCTACGTTAAAGGCTTTGAGTATATTATCATTCACGTATGATTTAAACTGTTCGGGAGAAAGATTTTTTCTTTTAGCTTCTTTTCCTATATTTTCAATACTTTTTGCAAGAGATGATACATCTGAAATCCTGTTCAAAAGTCCTTTTTCATTTTCTGAAAGTTTCGTATCTTTTGAAATTTTGCCATGTTTTACTTTATCAATAAATTCTGTAAGTTTAGCGGTATCTGTTATAGATTTTTCTTTTGCATAATTATTAATTATACTTTCAATAGTTTTGGAATCTTTTATAGGGATATCAACATTTTTAGGTTTTTGGGTAAAGGCGTTGACAACTTTCATTGTGAGATTAAACGGCAATGTAATTGTGTTCCAAGCAAATTTGAACGGTGCTATTACAAAATTTACAAGCGGTTTGATTTTCTTTTCTTTAGCACCAAGATTTACATAATCGTTATTGAGGGAGTTTTTAGAAACATTTCGATATTTTTCGGCGAGATCTTTGAAACCGTGTTTTTCTAATGTATTTGTAATTTCATCAAGTTCTTTTTTAGAAATTTTGTAATCTGAAATTTCCGTCAATTTTGTATATTGTTTTTTAAAGAAACCGGAGAAATTTTTCCATTGTTTTTCGATTTCCGGAATTCTTCGCAGACCCTTTATGCCAAATCCTCCTGCTATTATTAAAGCAGAAGCTTTTACGACAGTGTCAAATGAAAGCAAAGGCTTTTGATGCTGTTCTTGAGTTGCAGCTTTAAACGAAGTTTCAGGTTTGATTTTAGCTTCCGGTGCATTGCTTTTTAGGTTTTCAGCACGAGCTTCTTCCGGTGTTAAACGAGTAATGTGCTTTCCGTTAATTAATCTTGAAAAAGCTTCAGTGACAAGAGTTGTAGCGCCTGTCATCATGAAAATTCCGAATGGTGAATGATTTATGTATTTTTGCAAAGCTCCGAGAGTGATTAATGTAATGTATGCGTTAAATCCAATTCTTGCAGCCTCCTGTTTAAACCTTGTTTTCTTTTCTTTTGCTGCGGCTTTTGGGTCGTCATCCATCATTCTTGATAGATTATAAGCATCGTTTGCCAAAAAAATTGCAGGCGGAAGACCTGATACAAGTCTGTTTAGTGATCTTTCATGTTTTGTGTCGTAGTTGCCTGTTTTAGAATCAAACATTTTGACTGATTGTCTGAACATGTCTGATGCTATATCGGTATTTGATTTATCTTTAAGTTTGTCAAATTT
The DNA here is from genome assembly GCA_902772945.1 of uncultured bacterium. Classification (GTDB taxonomy): domain Bacteria; phylum Cyanobacteriota; class Vampirovibrionia; order Gastranaerophilales; family Gastranaerophilaceae; genus Stercorousia. The sequence goes on from CACYCU010000052.1 coordinate 3,072, forward strand.
TTCAAATAAACCTCTGAGAGAATTTACTTGAGCATCAACTTTTGAGCGTTGTCTGATGTCTTTAAACATCTGTTTGTTTAATATTCTTTTTGACCAACCTTTCAGCGGTTTTATTTTTCCTAACAAGCCGACTGTACCGTTTAAAATGTCTGCAGGTAATATTTTAAACGGATATACAAGACCGTCCCATATCAATTGAGGGATTGTCTTTTTATAAAATACAACGGTATCTCCCTCTATTTGAACCATTCTTTTAGCGAATTTGGAGTCTTTCACATGGCTGTATAGATTTTCAATAATAGTTTTATCAACGCCGGATTTGTCTTTGATAAAATTAAAGAATTCTTTTGTGCTGTATTCTCCGGCTTTTTTGTATGCGGGGGCTGAACGTAATATAAGACCGGTAGCTGCCAATACTCCCAAAGTAGCCAAAAGCGGTGTCATTTTATCTTCTTTTTTGTTATTTGATTTCCCGCTAAAAGAAAGACCTTTAAAAGATGAATCTTTTGGATTACTTTTTAAAGGTCTCTCATTATATGAAGTATTTTTTAAAGACAGATAGACGGAAGGAGATTTTTCGGGGGATAGATATCCTACAGGTTCTTTTCGCTTCTGTAGAGTATCGTACGTTAATTTACCGACTAACATCTTTTTCCTTCCCTTTTGTTATTTTATCGAAAAACAAAATTTTGACAAGTCTTAAAATTAAAAAAATTTACAATATTTCATAATAGATTGTGCAATTGAAAAAAATAATAATTTTGTAAAATATGCAGGTATGAAAATTGATTGTTCTCAGTGTATGAATTTTAGAAAAGTAGTTATTGTAGGATGCGGATTTGTCGGTGGGTCAATTGCATTTAGCCTGATGCAGAGCGGATTATTTTCAGAGATGGTTTTAATAGATTCTTACAGGGCAAAAGCAGAGGGTGAAGCGATGGATATCAATCACGGTGTGCCGTTTAGCAAACCAATGAAAATATATGCAGGAGATTATGATGATATAAATGATGCTTCGGTTGTGATTGTTACGGCAGGAACGAACCAAAAAAAGGGACAAACAAGATTAGATTTGGTAAAAAAGAACATTGATATTTTTAAATCAATAATTCCTGAAATTGAAAAAAGGAAATTTAAAGGAATTTTGTTAATTGTTTCAAATCCTGTTGATATTTTAACAACAATTGCTCAAAAGTTGAGCGGTTTGCCTAAAAATAGGATATTTGGCTCGGGAACAGTTCTTGATACGGCACGACTAAAATATGAAATAGGAAATTATCTTGATATTGACAGTCGAAGTGTACATGCATTTATAATCGGAGAACATGGCGATTCGGAAATTGCAGCATGGTCTTGTGCAAATGTTTCAGGTATTCCGCTTGAAAAATTTTGTCACATGAGGGGACATTTTGAATATGAAAAGGCGAAAATAAAAATAGCCAAAGATGTAAAAAATAGTGCATATGAAATAATTTCCAGAAAACAAGCTACATATTACGGTATTGCCATGTCTGTAAAGCGGATTTGTGAGGCTATTGTGAGAAATGAAAGATCTATCTTGTCAGTATCATCATTTATTCCTGAATACAAAATATGTCTTAGTATGCCTGCAATTGTCGGTAAAGATGGAGTGGAAACTCTTGTTCCCATTCAACTGAATGATGATGAAAGAAAAAATTTGTTAAAGTCTGCCAAAACATTGCAAAATATATTAGAAATTTAGTTGACACTGTTTGTTTAGGCTGTTATAATGGCTTGTCGATATAATATAGAGGGTTAAGAATATGTTTAAAAATTTGAAACGTTATGGTGATGAATTTAAGACGTTTGCTATGCGCGGAAATGTTATTGACATGGCTGTCGGTATCATTATCGGTGCTGCATTCGGTAAAATTGTTGATTCGTTAGTAAATGATGTTATTATGCCGCCTTTAGGCTGGTTGATGGGTAGAGTTGATTTTGCAAAATTGTTTATAGTATTGCCTTTAGATGGCAAATTTGAACATTTTGATTCTTTGGATGCTGCTCAGGCTGCAGGCGCCGTAACAATCAATTACGGTATGTTTATTAATACTATCATTAGCTTCTTGTTAGTTGCTTTTGCTGTATTTTTACTTATCAAAGGTATTAATAAATTACAGGCAGATAAAAAAGAAGCTGAAGAAGCTGCTCCGACAACAAAGGAATGTCCGCATTGCTTCTCAACTATTGATATCAGAGCACATAAATGTCCAAATTGTACTTCTGAAGTATAAAATATTATTAGACTATAACAGAACCGTCCATAGGGCGGTTCTGTTGTTTTGTAAGATATTTTATGTTAATAATATGTTATGGCTGTCTATTTCTTTTATGGTGAAGAAGATTATAATATAGAACAAGAAATTATCAAGTTGAAAAACGGACTTGATAAGAATTTTTTGGAAATGAGTTTTAAAACGTATAATAATCCGAAATTTGCGGATTTGGTTGCTATTTTGCGTACTCAGCCAATGATGTTTGGAAAAATGCTCATTATAATTAATTGTCTTGATTATTTTTCAAAAACATTTGAGGACAAAGAAATAAAAGAAATTGAAAAAGCATTGGAAGATAACAATGAAAATTTGGATATTGTTTTTGTTGCGCAATTACCAAGAGGCGAAGGGAAAAAACTTGACAGCCGCAAAAAGTTTTTTAAATTATTAGCAAAACAAAATTCAAAAGAATTTTCGACTATTCCTGTATACAAGACTGCAGACTTGGAAAGTTGGATTATAAAACAGGCAAAATCAAAAGGAATAAGACCTGACAAGGAGGCATTAACCTCTTTAATTTCTCAGATTGGTAATAATCTTCGCCAAATAGACAGAGAACTTGATAAATTAAAGCTTTATGCGTATCCGAACGAGATTATAACTTCTTCGATGGTTAGAGAAATATGTATTTCTAATGAAGATTTGTTTGCATTTTCTGACTTTTTGATGGAAAACAAAAAAGACAAAGCGTTACTTGAATATAGAAAATTGTTGGACACTCATTATCCGTTAGAAATTCTTTCAACATTGCAAACAATGCTGAGACGTTGGATAATTCTTAAAGCTAAAGGAAAAACTAATAACGCATTAGAGCTTTCCAGATTGACGGGCATGCATGAATATGTTGTAAAATTAAATTTACAAAAATTGAAAAATACAAATCTTAAAGATTTAGTTAAGCTAAAAGAAAATTTAACAGAAACTGAATATAAAATAAAATCAGGACAGATTTTTGATATCGAAAGTGAGGTTGAAAATGCCTTGTTTAGATAAATATTATCCGTTTTTGATGAAATATTTTAGAGATGGAATTTTATCGGCAGATAAAAGTATTGCTCACTGTATATTATTTTATGGTTCAGATTTTGAGACTCAGTATGAATTGGCTCTTGAAATTGCGAGATTGTTGAATTGCAGTGGAACGCATAGTGATGATTGTCAATGTTTAAATTGTAATTGGATTAGAGAAAATAAGCATCCTGCTGTTATGACTATTTCAAAGATTGATAATAAGCCTTCTGACGACACATCAAAGACAGTTATTTCGATCGATCAGGCCAGAATGATAAAAAATGATTTACTTGTTTCATCGGATTATCACAGAGTTTTAATATTTTGTGACAGAGACAAAGACGGTAATATATGCGGCTTGAATCAACAAAATTTTCAGGAAGAAACTTCTAATGCACTGTTAAAAACATTTGAAGAACCTCCTTCTAATACAACGTTTATATTTTTGACAAAGGACAAATCCGATATGATAAACACAGTTGTATCAAGGTCGCAGTGTTTCTATGTTCCATCTAAAAAAGATGAGAATAGAGAATTTAGTCTTGTTGAAGATTTGATGGACGGTTATTTGGAGTTGGAACGAAATGAAGTTTTAGATTTTAATAACAAGCTTCTTGACCTATTGAAGGAAAATGAACCGGATATTGTATTTTTGCAAATGCAAAATTATATTTATGCGCTTTTGAAATCTAATTTAGAAGATTCTGTTTTGAAGATAAAGTTTTTAGAAGATATAAAATCTGTAGAAAAGGCAAAACAAGAATTTAAGTTAAATATGAATATTCAAACTATAGCAGAAACACTTAGTTTTAAAATGATTTTGTAAAATTTATTATGTAACAATAGCTTAATAATTATTTACACGAGCCAAAACCTAGTTATAATGCCTGATAGGATAGGATAGGATAGGATTTGTGCGCCTATAGCAATTCTTTTGGCGTTTTTGTTTTTATAATTATGTGTAGAAAATGAAAGGAGATTGTTATGGTAGATTTAAATGTAAAGAAAGGTTGTGAATATTTTGGAATTGGTAAAAACTCTGTTCAATCTAGACGAGTAGTAACTGCAGAGGAATTAAAATCCTATAAGCCAGATTTTAAAAAAATGGATAGAGTAATTGATGAATTTGTAAAGGTTCCAAAAGGACAGATTAGTGACGCTAGTATATTTAAAGTTAAAGAATTAAAACAAATCGTAAAGCCTACTTTGGCAACACGAATGAAACGAGTACCATCAGTATTAATGAATATCTTAAAACACATAAAATAAGCTGAGATAAAAGATTTATTACAAAAAATAATAAAAAAGATACCTTTATAGGTATCTTTTTTATCAAACTTATTCTATTAGTTATTTCCCGAATAAATTCTTATATAATTCCAATAACTGCGAAAAACTTTTTTTACATAGTTTTTAGTTTCAGCGTAAGGTATTTGTTCTACAAATTCATCAGTATCATTATAATTAATTGAGGTTTTCCAATTTTTTAAAGAACCTATACCGCCATTATAGGCAGCTACTGATGAAATATCCATGCCTTCAAGATTTGTGCGTAAAAATTTATAATAATAATTACCTAATTTAATATTCTTTGAAGGGTTAAACAAATCTGCAGGAATTACCATGCCTAATGAGTTTCTGGTATTAATTTCACTTGCAGTTAAAGGCATAAGCTGCATTAAACCGCTTGCGCCTACAGAACTCTGCGCCAAAGGATCAAAATAGCTTTCTTCTCTTATTATACTTAATATAAGAGGAAGATTATTGCCCGCTTCTTGGGAATATTTATTTACATCATCGTAAAATAAAATAGGATAAACCAAACGCCAACGCATATCGAACTTGTCAGGTTTTTCGGTTATTTTTTCCATAGCATCTCTTGCTACAAGCATGGAATGAGAATAATCACCCTTCTTATACAGCACCCAGCTTTTTATAAACTGATCATCACCGGAAAACTCATTTACAATATCATAATCACCAAGTTCAACCAATTTTACAATAATATTATTTTTTGTATAGTGATAAGGGTAATCAACAGATTGAGGCTTCATATTTGTAGTTATAATAGGCCCTTGCATTCTTCTCAATTTTAAATACGCCCTATATGCGTAATATGAATCAGGATATTTATCTATAACATTACGGTAATAGTAATTGTATTTGTCATAATCGTTAGTTTTTTCATATAGTTTTCCAAGCCAAAACATAACCATAGGGGATGAATTTGTTCCGCTAAATTTTCGCAAATGGTCTTCTCCAACTTTTTTTGCATCAACAATATCACCGGACTTAATCTTTGCAAAAAATACATTAGACAGGGCATCAGCAGAAAATCTTCCGTTTGGATATTCCAAATATAATTTGCTATAGCAAGATGCTTTTTCAGATTGAATTGTATTTTGGCATTTTAGACTCAAAAGATAATCTCTTCCTTTTGGAGAATTTGTCGGAATTAGTCCTAACATTCTGTCAACAGATGGTGAAATTTTATTATAAATATCAATTACATCAATAACATCTTGTTCATCTGCATATGCCAAATAATTTTGCAAACCGGTTTCTATAACACTTTTTGCCCTTGTATAATCATTAAGCGCATAAGATGTTTTTGCATCCAAAATCCAACTTTCATGATTGTCTGTATTCAAAATCAATTCTCTTGCTTTTTGATTTTCTCCAAAAAGATAACAAGTATTTGCCATTAATAAGTAGTCGTCATTTGAAATATTATCGACAAAGGATAGCCAATTATTTACAACATTAAGTCCATGTTTTCCGGAAGGTGCTTTTTTTAAATAGTGCCGAAAATAATTTTGAACATCATCTTTTATAGAAGAAGCTATTATTTTATCATCTTGATGTTTATTTTTTATTAGCAATCCGAGATAATATTCAGATGCTGTGGCATAATCGGTGTTTGGTGCATATTGAATTATGTATTCAAAATATTTTTTTGCCACATCAGGCTTTGAATCTAATAATTTTTGACCTGCCAAATACCTTGATTTGATACTTAGTTTATGTTTCGGAAAATTGTTAAATAAAAATTCATATTGCTTTAATTCAGATTTGTCATCACCTAGCATTTTGGCGCATTCGGCACGATGAAATATAGCAACCGGTTTAAGATTAGATGACATAGAAATTTTTGAAAATAAATAGTATGAATTTTGATATTTTCCGTTATTAAAATCATCTAAAGCTGATTTATATATTTTGTCGGTTTTTTCAGCCGGTTGATATAAAAACGCAACGGCACCAATTGCAGCTAGCATAATAACTGCTGTACTTCCGGCTATAACTTTCTTTTTCATATCCCACTTAAACATCTGATATATATATTATCAAAAATTAATATACAATTCAAGAATTTAAATTTTTATGCTATATATATATTATAGGAGAGGGAAAATGTACGGAATAATTTTAGCCGGCGGATCAGGAAGCAGACTTTGGCCTCTATCAAGAGAACTTTATCCGAAACAATTACTAAATTTGAATTCTGACAAAAGTTTGCTGCAATCAACATACGAAAGATTAAAAAAATGTACTGAAAAAATTATCAGTATTACAAATACAAAGCATACATCAAGTGTTCGTATGCAGCTTACAAATTGTGACGAAAATCCAATTATATTATCAGAACCCGTTGCTAAAAATACAGCTCCTGCAATAATTTTGACAACAAAATATATTATGCAAAAAACTAATTCAGATCCTATTATAATTGCAGTTCCGTCAGACCACCTTATAGAAGATAATGAAAAATTTTACTCTACGGTAAAAAAAGGAGAACTTCTTGCTCAACAAGGATATATTGTTACTTTGGGTATAAAACCGAATTATCCGGAAACAGGGTACGGTTATATCAACACCGGCGAAAAAATAGGTTCCGGATATAAAGTAAAGCATTTTGTTGAAAAACCTGATTGCGAAACCGCAAAAAAATATCTTGATGATGGAAATTATTTCTGGAACAGCGGAATATTTATGTTCAAAGCATCTACTCTTTTTGAAGAAGTATACAAGTGTGCTCCTGAAATAGCAAAACTTTCAGAGCATTTTGATTTTACAAAATCTGATGAAATTCCTTTTATTGAATTTGACAAAATGCCAAGCATTTCAATAGATTATGCAATAATGGAAAAATCAGACAAAATTGCGCTGACAGAATTTGAAGGTGATTGGAATGATCTCGGTTCTTGGCAGGCAATATATGATGTCAGCAAAAAAGATAAAGACGGAAATGTTTTTGTGGGCCATGTTCTTGATAAAAATTCAAAAAACTCTTTTGTATATGCCTCATCAAAACTTGTTGCAACAATAGGACTTGAAGATACGGTTATCGTTGAAACAGAAGATGCAATTTTGGCCTGCAAAAAAGATCAAACTCAAAATGTTAAACATATATATGAAACATTGAAAAAACAGAATGATACAGCACATCTTGTACATAAAACCGTATACAGACCCTGGGGATTTTATACGGTAATTGCTCAAGGCGAAGGATTTTTGACAAAAATTATACACGTAAATCAGGGTCAAAAACTATCTGTTCAATCGCACAATTATCGAAGTGAACATTGGGTTGTATTATCAGGAACTGCAAAGGTTGTGCTGGAAGGAAAAGATATAGTCCTTTCTCCGGGTCACAGTGTAGATATTCCTCTAAAAGCAATTCATTCTTTGCAAAATCCTTACAATGAAGACCTTGAAATAATTGAAGTTCAAAAAGGTGACCCGCTAATTGAAGAAGATATTATAAGATACGAAGATATGTATGGAAGAGTTTAAATTTTACAACTTTTTTCAATAACATTTCCTAATTCCATGTAATACCCATCGTTAAGCAAATCAAAAAATTGCCTTGTAACATTAGGTGCAATAGCTTCAACCCATTCTCTATCTATGTAAATCCCCTCAACGAGACGAGCAAACAGTTCCGTCGGCTTTTCATAATATTTTTTGTACCTGTTAATTCTTGCAGAAATTCTTGACTGCTTTCTTTGGAATGATTTTAATCTTATATAAGCGGCAAATGCAGGTGAAATGTCCGGAAAATCAACCTCTATATTGTCAATCGTATATAATTTTCTCTTTAAAAAAATTCCCTCAATTACTTTTACTCTGTCATATTTTAGCAAATAACGAGCTTTTGATTTTTTTATATATTTATCAAATTCCATAAACTTTTTAGAACGCATAAAATTTGGATAATACGACTTTATTATTTTTTCTTGCTCCTTTATTTTCTGTTTTACTCTGTCTTTATGTTCATACAGCTTTATACACAAAGAATTTTCATCCACAAAGTTTGTTACTTTTATTAATTCATCCTTATATAAAGGATTATCAGATTGAAACAGAATTTTCAAGGTTCCGCCCGTTTTAATCATATTTGGCTCCAGTTTTGAATGAATATAATGAGCAAATTCATGCAAAAGAACTTGTTCAACTTTATTATCTGGTGTATTTTTTGATATATCTATACGATTTTTTAAATAAAAACCCTGATGGCCCCTGGCTTTTGTCTTAGTGTGAACTTTCAAACC
>CACYCU010000053.1 GCA_902772945.1 uncultured bacterium
CTGATTGTTTGATAGTTGCAAGTTCCATTGCTAGTTCATCAACAGTATTAGGAGAATCTGAAGAAACAGTATCTAATTCATCATCAATAGGTACAACTATAGAATTTTGTTTTTCTTTGTTTTCTTCTTCAGAGCTCATAATAATCTTAGTCATTAACTTTCTCACTTTCTGATTGCAATCTGTACTTTTTTAGTTTATGCTGATTATATCACAAAAAAATAATTTTGGGAATAGGGATATGGAAAATATATTGGAGAATCTTAACAAAGAGCAGAGAGAAGCCGTTCAAACCGTCAGCGGGCCATTGCTTGTTTTGGCGGGTGCAGGCAGCGGAAAAACAAAATTATTGACTTCTCGTATTGCTTATTTGATAAACAATTGCTATATCCGGCCAAAAAATATTTTAGCTGTTACTTTTACAAACAAAGCAGCAAAAGAAATGAAAATCAGAATTGGCAATATTGTAGGTGACGATGTTGTTAAATATATGTGGGTTGGGACTTTCCACAGTATTTGCGGCAGAATGTTGAGAGAAAATATTGAACAATACAGTTTTCAATCGGGTAAAAAATTAGATAAAAATTTTTCTATATATGATGAAACAGATTCAATGGCTGTTATTAAACGAGCGATAAAAAAGCTTAATTTGGATGACAAAATTTATCAGCCAAAACTTGTAAAAGCCGTAATTTCAAATGCAAAAAATAAAATGCAGGATGCGTATAATTTTGCAACTTTTGCAAGAGATTTTAAATCTCAAAAAATTGCTTCAATATACGAAGAATACGAAAATTCATTAAATAATAATAATGCAATAGATTTTGATGATATGCTTATGCTGACTGTAAAGTTATTAGAACAGTGTCCACAGGTTAGAACTTACTATTACAACAGGTTTAAGCATATTTTGGTTGATGAATTTCAGGATACTAATATGGCGCAATACAAGCTTATTCAAATGCTTTATACCAATATGAATTCTGAAATTCCTGAGGAGCGCTCTCTCTGTGTTGTCGGAGATGTGGATCAGTCGATATACAGCTGGCGTGGTGCTGATTATACGATTATTTTAAATTTTCAAAAAGATTTTAAAAATACAAAACTAATTAAGCTGGAACAAAATTATCGTTCTACTGCAAATATCTTGAATGTTGCAAACGCAATTATTGAAAATAATCAAGAACGAGTAGACAAAGTTTTGTATTCAAATAAAGGTGAAGGAGAACTTATAGATTATTTTGAAGCTCAAGATGAGGCGGATGAAGCTAATTTTATTGCAAGTAAAATAAAACAAGATTCAGGCGGAAATTATAACCAATATGCTGTTTTGTACAGAACAAATTCTCAATCCCGTGCGTTGGAAGAAGCCTGCATTGCGGCAGGTATTCCATATCGAATATATGGTGGTTTAAAATTCTATGACAGAAAAGAAATTAAAGATATTGTAGCTTATTTAAAACTTATTTATAACAATGATGACGATCAAAGTTTCAGAAGAATTGTTAACGTTCCGAAACGTCAGATTGGTGAAACTACAATAAAAAACCTATCTGAATTCGCGGACAAGGAAGATATCAGTCTTTTTGCGGCATGTCAAAGAATTGAAGAAGCTGTAGATATCCCTCCAAAAACACGTTCAAGATTAAGAGATTTCTCTGAAACTATATTAAAATTTAAAAATGCAGTAGGCTCTTACAATTTACAAGAATTTGTTACTCTCGTTATAGAAAAAACAGGATATCTTGCAGAATTGCAGATTCAAAATACTCCTGAGAGTGAAGCTGATATTGAAAACTTGCAAGAGTTGGTAAATGTTGCGGGAGAATTTGAGCCTGATGACCAAGAAAATGCGCTTGGTGAATTTTTACAGCAAGTTGCACTTGTGTCGGATTTGGACGGAATGGATGATATTACGAATAACGTTACTTTGATGACATTACATTCAGCTAAAGGGCTTGAATATCCGGTAGTGTTTCTTGCAGGATGTGATGAAGGGGTATTTCCGCATCAAAGAACATTTAATATCCCCTCTGAAATGGAAGAAGAACGCCGTTTGATGTATGTAGGGGTTACACGTGCAGAAGAAAAATTATATTTGACATCTGCAAAACGACGTCAAATGTGGGGTGAATA
>CACYCU010000054.1 GCA_902772945.1 uncultured bacterium
ACTTGTTGACCAAAATACAGATATTGAAATTTTGGAGACAGGAATAAAAGCAATCGACCTTTTACAACCTTACCAGAAAGGTGGTAAAATCGGTTTGTTTGGCGGTGCCGGTGTAGGTAAAACTGTTCTTATTATGGAATTGATTCATAACATAGCACAAGAACATTCGGGGGTATCTGTTTTTGGCGGTGTCGGAGAAAGAACAAGAGAAGGTAATGACCTTTGGAACGAAATGAAAGAATCCGGCGTTATCGATAAAGTTGCACTTATTTACGGGCAAATGAATGAACCGCCGGGAGCTCGTATGAGAGTCGGTTTATCAGCTTTGACTGCAGCCGAATATTTTAGAGATTTTTCAAAACAAGACGTACTTTTGTTCATTGATAACATCTTTAGGTTCACCCAAGCAGGCTCGGAAGTTTCTGCATTGTTAGGTCGTATGCCTTCTGCCGTAGGTTATCAACCTACGCTTGCAAACGAAATGGGTGAATTACAAGAAAGAATTACATCAACAAAAGATGGTTCAATCACATCGTTACAAGCAATTTACGTTCCTGCAGATGACTTAACAGATCCGGCACCTGCAACTACGTTCTCACATTTGGATGCTTCAACTGTATTATCAAGAGATATAGCCTCTTTGGGTATTTATCCGGCTGTTGATCCTTTGGAATCGAACTCAAGAGCTCTTGATCCTAATATTATCGGAGAAGAACATTATAACGTCACAAGAAAAGTTCTTGAAATTCTTCAAAAATACAAAGAATTGCAGGATATTATTGCAATTTTAGGCATGGACGAACTTTCTGAAGAAGACAAAGAAACAGTTAACCGAGCAAGAAAAATTCAAAAATTCTTGTCGCAGCCCTTCTTTGTAGCTGAACAATTCTCCGGCTTGAAAGGAAAATACGTAAAACTTGAAGATACAGTAAAGGGCTTTAAAGAAATCATTGAAGGCAAACATGATGACCTGCCCGAACAAGCCTTCTATATGGTTGGAACTATTGAAGAAGCTGTAGAAAAAGCTAAAACTCTATAAAGGAAAATATGCATCTAAAAATAATCACTCATGAAAAAATTGTATTTGATGATAATGTTGATGAAATATATACCAAAACCGTAGAAGGAGAAATCGGTATATTAAAAAATCACGTTCCGATTATGTCTGCATTAGATATCGGTGTAACAAAAGTTGTTAAAAACTCTCAACCTCAAACATTCACAACAATGGGTGGTGTGCTTCAATTTAAAGATGATAAAGCCTTAATTCTCACACCAACAGCAGAAAGCGGAAGTGAGATTGATGTAACAAGAGCCAAAGAAGCCTTAAAACGAGCACAAGCAAGACTTGCTGAATCAAGAGCTAAAATAGATGCCAAAAGAGCTGAAGCGGCAGTTGCAAGGGCTATGGCTCGATTAAAAGCAACTTTAAATGAATGAGTATGGAAAAAACATTATACCAAATTTTTAAGACCTTTTTTAAAGTTGGCACTTTACTTTTGGGTGGCGGCTATGTTATTTTACCTCTTCTGCAATCAGAATTAGTTGATAAAAAACAATGGCTTGAAGATGAAGATTTATGCGAATATTACGCACTGGGGCAAAGTATTCCCGGAATTATTGCCGCAAATGTTTCTATTTTTGTCGGTTACAGATTGAAAGGAATCAGAGGCGCAATTGCTGCAATTACAGGAGTGACACTTCCGGCATTCATCGCAATTATAATACTTGCCAGAATAATGATTGAAATTGTTAATTTAAAATTCGTACAAAGCCTTTTTTGGGGAATTGGTATAGGTGTTTTAATATTAATTTTTCTCGCCGTAAAAGAGATTTGGAACAAGAGTGTAGTTGACAAATTTACTTGTTGGATATTTTTTCTGACATTTATTTTGTCCACTTGTTTTAAAGTTCCTCCTGCTGTTCTCATAATACTTGCTATATTTATAGGAATATGGCTCCAATTTACAAGAAGAATTGAGTTAGGGGATAAGGAAAAATGATGATTTATTTAAAATTATTTTTGGAATTTTTCCATATCGGTCTTTTCTCTTTTGGGGGCGGTTATGCAACTTTGCCGTTTTTATACCATTTAGCAGATGTACACAAATGGTACACCACTAAACAATTATCCGATATGATTGCCCTTTCTTCAATTACCCCTGGTCCTGTAGGAGTAAATGTCGCAACATTTGCAGGATTTACCACAGCAGGAATAGAAGGAGCTTTTATCGCCACTGTAGGTGTTATTCTGCCATCATTCATAATTGTTTTAGCTATATCCAAAATTTTGGATAAATTCAGACAAAACAAATATGTACAATCAATTGTATATACACTTAAACCGGCAGGATGCGGGCTTTTGGCTGCTGTCGGAGTAGATATGTTCGTAAATAATATCAATATTCTGGGAATGTTTTTACTAGCCGGATTATTTTTTGCAAGTTTAACAGAAAAAAGAGATCCCATTTTTTATTTAGCAGTATCCGGTGTAGTAGGATTAATTGCCGGTTATTTCAATTTGACTGCTTAATCTATATTGCAGAGCCTGCATAACGTGCTGCTGTCCTATGTCTTTTGAAGCTTCCAAATCAGCTATTGTTCTTGCAAGTTTCAAAATCCTATCATATCTTCTGCCTGACAATTGATATTTTACTGATGCAAGTTTTAAAACTTCTGCGGTTTTTTGATCAACTTTACAATATTTTTTTATAAGTTTCGATGTCAATTCAGAATTTGTCAAAATACCGTCTTCTTTATACCTTTCAACCTGTATTTTTCGTGCATTTACTACACGTTCTCTTATTTTTGCTGAAGGTTCAGATTCAGAATTTGAATTCAAAAGTTCTTCTGCAGTCAAACGCGGAACTTCGACCTGCAAATCAATTCTGTCCAATAACGGCCCCGATAATCTTGATTGATAACGATTTATTTGAAATTCGGAACACGTACACTGTTTTTCTTTATCTCCCAAATATCCGCAAGGACAGGGATTCATAGCACCCAATAACATAAATTTAGCAGGATATTTTATAGAATGTTTTGCTCTCGAAATTACGATTTCACCATCCTCTAAGGGTTGTCTTAAAACCTCTAAAACATTTCTCGGAAATTCAACCATTTCATCCAAAAATAAAACTCCTCTATGCGCAAGAGTAATCTCACCCGGTTTAGGATTTGTACCGCCTCCTATTATCCCGTTTGCAGATGCAGTATGATGAACCGCCCTAAACGGTCTTTTTGTCATTAATGGCTGTTGAGGAAGTAAAAGTCCTGCAACACTGTATATTTTTGTGAGTTCTAAAGCTTCCTTAATTTCTAAAGGCGGCAAAATAGATGCAAAACATTTTGCCATAAGAGTTTTGCCCGAACCGGGAGAACCGGTCATCAATATATTATGACCGCCGGCTGCAGCTATTTCTAAAGCTTTTTTAGCTTTTTGCTGACCTTTAACATCTTTAAAATCATAAATATATTCCTGTTGTGAACTTTCTAATAAATATTTTTCGATATTTATAACAGTTTTTTCTATAGGATTTTCAACAAAATGATTTACTACCGAAACTAAATTGTCTGCTCCATATATATTTACATCACCTGCCAAAGCGGCCTCAAAAGCATTGACTTTTGGAACAATCACATTTTTAATACCAAGCTCTTTCAGTCCTAAAATCAACGGAAGAACACCAACAACACCTCTCAAAGAACCATCTAAAGACAATTCACCAATAAAAGCATAATTTTCAATCTTTTCTTCCTGTAAAATTTCTTCCTCGATTAATAGCCCTACAGCTATTGGCAAATCGAAATTTGAGCCTTCCTTTTTTAAATCAGCCGGAGCTAAATTTATAACAACTTTTTTTGCAGGAAATGTAAAACCTGAATTTTTTATAGCAGAACGTACTCTGTCTCTTGCTTCAGTAATCGCTGTATCCGGCAAACCTACTATAGAAAAGGCCGGTAATCCATTCAATACGTCAGTCTCAACCGAAACCCCATATGCATTTAAACCTATTGTTGTTGCAGTTTTTACTTTATTTACCATAAAGTTATTATACTACAAAATTGAAAAATCTCCCCTAAGGGAGATTTTAACTTAGCAACATTATGGGGGTCACGTCTTATCCTAGATAAGAGATATGCTGGTCTCTTCTGCCAGCGTTATAATCCGGTGAAAATAGTATATTATAAGTCTTGCGAAGTTTAGCGCCAATAGCACTAATCATATTTGAAGATTGAACCATATCAGCTTTTCTTGAACGATTCAAATCATTTTCAAAATTGATTTTCGCGTTTGGGTTTTGCAACGATAAAATCGCTACATCTGGGGTAATGTTGTTAAGATTACCTTCTGTGAAGGTTATTTGTTTATAATTGTTATTAAAATTTACTGGATTTATTCTAATCATTTTGTCCTCCTCTCGTGAGGTTGTTTTTATTAAGTGTTCATTTAACACTTCATCTAACATTTTTACTATATATCATTTATTTTTATTTGTCAACCCCTTTTGTTAAATTTTGTTAACTTGGGTAAAATACGCACTGCATAAAGGTTTTCCATAAAGTGCATAACGTACACTTATTCCTCACGCCTGCACTGGTTTTTGAACTTTTGAGCATGCCAACACGTTTAATCTACATATAAATATATAGCTCTTTGGGTAAAAATCATATTAGACAATCGGGTAATTGTATATTTAACACTTAATCAAAACAAACACTTAAAAAAGGAGGGCTTTCACCCTCCTTGTATTGTTTAAGATTTAACTTACTTCTTCAAAAAGTCGGGAATCTCAATGTTTGTAAAACTGTGAGATACCTCCGGCATTGATGTTCTTCTTACTGTTTGTTGAGGTTGAGAAGAAGCTCCGACTGAAGAATTAAAAGTACCTGCAAAGAAATCAGAAGCACTCAACTGTTTCAATTCAGTTTTTTCTTCAGGTAATTGATTTTTCATCTCAAAACCTGTTGCAATAACAGTAATTTGAATTTCGCCTTGAATATTTTCATTAACTGCAGTACCGATAATAACTGTTGCATCATCATTTACAGCATCATGAATAATGTTTGCAGCATCTGAAATTTCGTGTAATGTCATATCAGGTCCGCCTGTAATGTTGACAATTACACCGGTTGCTCCATTAATAGAAGATTCAAGCAATTGAGAATTAATTGCAATTTCTGCAGCTTTAATAGCTCTGCCTTCACCTTGTCCGCGACCGATACCCATAAGTGCTGAACCTGAAGCTTGCATAACACATTTAACATCAGCAAAGTCAACGTTAATAAGTCCCGGAACTGTAATAATATCAGAAATACCTTGAACACCTCTTAACAAGACTTCATCAACAATAATAAATGATTCAGTAAGTGAAACCTGTCTGTCGACAACCTGAAGCAGCTTGTCGTTAGGAACAACGATAACAGCATCAACAGCTTCTCTTAATTTTTCCAAACCTTGATTTGCTTGATTTTGTCTTTTACGACCTTCCCAAGTAAATGGTTTAGTTACAACTGCAATTGTCAATATTCCCAACTCTTTTGCAATTTTAGCAACAACAGGAGCCGCTCCGGTACCTGTACCGCCACCCATTCCGGCAGTAATAAATACCATATCAGCACCTTCTAATGCTTGAGTTATTTCTTGTTGAGCTTCTTCTGCTGCTCTTTCACCAACTGAAGGATCACCACCGGCACCAAGGCCGTTTGTTGATTTTGCGCCCAATTGAATTCTATTTTTTGTTTGACCATATTCTAAAACTTGTAAATCTGTATTCATTAACCAGAATTCTACGCCAGAAAGCCCTGCTTTTATCATTCGGTTAACCGCGTTACCGCCACCGCCGCCAACGCCTATAACTTTTATATTTGTCGGATTTACCGGAGATCTGTTTATTTGATCATTGTTTGAAGATTCATCTTTCTTTGCGAAGATATCTGATACGAAATTTTCCACTTTTTTTACCTCTTTGATATTAATTCCTATAATATAATAACATACTATTTTAAATAGAAAAAAAGTACAAGAATTTGCAAATTATTGTGAACAAAAATTAATATATTTGCCAAAACACAATTATATATAGTTATTTGTGATATACAGGATGAGTTGCCCAATTTAATTTTGTTCTTAATACAGAATAAAAATCGACATCTTTCAATAGTACAAGTTTTGCACAATAATCAGATTTTTGTATAGTAATGCCCCCGTTTGTTTCATAAAACTCCTGCCCGTCCGCAGAAACTAACGAAGATTCCTCTGTATAAACAGTAAATATTTCGCTATCCGGAACGACGATTGGACGTGCTGTCAGAGTATGCGGACAAATAGGAACTACCACAAAAGCATTAAGTGATGGTGTTAAAACCGGTCCGCCTGCTGAAAGCCCATATGCGGTAGAACCAGTTGGGGTAGAAATTATTATACCGTCTGCAAGATAATCACAAACAAACTTATCATTTATTTTTAATGAAAATTTTGAAGTTCGGCCTGAATCGCATCCCTTTATGACAAAATCATTCAATGCAGTATATTGACCACTTTTCAGCATTATTCTATCTTCAATTATATATTCATCATTCAAAATTCTATCTACTGCAATTTTTAAATTTTCTTTGGATGACTGTGACAAAAAACCCAATCTGCCAAGGTTTATACCAAAAACAGGAGTTTGTGATTTTGCATAAAACCTTGCAGCTTTTAATATAGTACCGTCACCGCCTATTACAAATATAAAATCATAGCCGTATTTTAATTTGTCAATACAGATAACATCAACTGCAATATTTTTTTGACTTAAATATTTGAAAAGTTCATCCTTTACAGCTATTGAATTTTCGATTTCCTGATTATAACAAATAGCAAAATTTTTCATAAAGGGATAATAAAACAAAAAATTTAGGATAGCAATTATTAAAAATAAAAAGGGACACAAACCGTGCCCCATATATATTCAACTATCTCTCTCATCCTTATTGAATCATTGTAGAAGGTGCTCTCCACAAAGAATCGTTAAATTTGTTTTGGTTAGCAGTAACATCAACAGACAAAGTTACATTGCTCGGAGTAAATACAAATACTAAATCACCGACTTTTTGAGGTTTGCCATCCAACGCATGAGCTGCACCGCATACAAAATCAATAGTTCTTTGTGATTGTTCTTTGTCTAAAAGATGAAGATTCAAAACTATTGTTTTTCTGTCTCTTACATATTGAACAATTGTTGCTGCATCTTCAAAAGAACGAGGTTCTACAACCTTTACTTCCATTCCTCTAAAACCGGGGTGGCTTACAACTTTAATTTCATTAGATTTATCGTTTGTAGGATGATATGTATAAGCAGGATCTATAGCCAAATTATCTTCTACCGGATAATCCTCCTCTACATCTTGTCCCATTTCATCAAAAATTGTTTCTCTTGGTTCAAAGCCCTTTACTAAAAAATCTACTACTGATTTGATTTTGTCTGTTACTACTGCCACCGTTATTCCTCCGTTTTAAATAATTTTCTACCAATCCTCAACATAGTCGCCCCGTGCCTTGCTGCCACAACATAATCCTGACTCATACCCATGGAAAGCTCAGGTAAACTGTAATCAAATTCTTTTTCTAACTCTTGCTTTGTTTGAAAAACATTTTCGTACAAAACATCAAGTTTGTTCTCTGCAAAACCCAAAGGAGCCATACTCATCAAACCCAAAATTTTTACATTCTTTAAGAATCTTATTTCACCAAAAGCCTTAAAAATATTTTCTTTAGAAAAACCATATTTTTGTTCTTCATTTGCAAAGTTTACTTCTAAAAAAACATTTTGGATTTTCCCGATTTTTTGAGCTTCTTCGGAGATTATCTCCGCCAGTTTTAATGAATCTACAGAATGAATATAATCAAAATTACTTACAACTTTTTTCACCTTATTTGACTGAAGATGTCCAATAAAATGAAATTTAGAATTGCTTCTGATATCGCAAGAAAGTTTGTTTATCTTTTCTATAGCCTCAATCACTCTGGATTCTGCAAAATCTCTTAGTCCTGCATTATATGCTTCAACTATTGCCCTCTCATCAAAGTATTTTGTGACTGCGATTATATTTGGTTTATAAGGTGCGATGTCTTCTCGTATTTGTAAAAGATTTTTCTCTAAGCCCATATTTACCCCTACAAGAAGTTATAGACTAATTGTACTCTATACAACATTTGCGGACAACTTTTTTATTTTTTAGCCATACCCTGTTTTAATTTTCTCCCCAAAACCATGATAATGACATGGTTTCAGCCCTTTTTACATTTCTTTAAGTTTGGTTAATATTTTGTAATATTGTCCGTTTCGAACCAT
>CACYCU010000055.1 GCA_902772945.1 uncultured bacterium
CGAGTTTTCTCAAGCGTTTACAAGCGAGATAGCAGCTCGTCATGCAGTTGACCTTGTTGAGGCAAGAGTTGGATCAAGAGGTGCTGAAACATTTTTAAAAAATCATTTTAAGGTTGTAAAAGATTGCGGAAGTTCTGCTGATGGCTGTTTTGCAAGTAAATATATGAATATGGATGGACAAACATTTTCTTATGTAAGTAATTCTTATTATAGTTTAAAATGTGCTGTATTAGGAAGCGGTGCTTCTGTTTGTTTAGGGCTTTCATCAAGTTTTCCCGGAGTAATTTATGTAGATACAAACGGTGCTCAAGGTCCTAATGTAATAGGCAGAGATGCGTTTGCTATGCATGTTTATAGAGACGGAACACTTGATCGTCAGACAATGGATGGATGTATCAATTCTGATTTGGAAAGTTGTGCTTATGATGATGCGAAAGCTGCAAGAGAAGCTGGTAGGGAATATTGCAGAAGTGCTAGTTGGTTGGGTGCTCATCAATGCTTTGGTGTAATATTGAATGACAACTGGGAAATGAACTATTAATGAATATAAAATTGCAAAAAGACACAGTATATTTAGGTTTGATATTTGTGCTTTTTTGCATTTTTTCTGTTTTTCTCGGAAAAATATACGGTAGTTTGTTTATGGATTGCGGAAGAGAAGTTTATCTTCCGCAGTTGGTTTTGGAAGGAAAAGTTCTTTTTAAAGAAGTTTTTGGGATGTATAATCCGCTTTCTTACCAGATAAATGCTCTTTTGTATTTGATTTTTGGAAAATCAGTTGGAATTTTATATTTCACATCATATTTAAATGCACTTTTATTTTTGTTTGGAATTTATTTTATAAGCAGAAATTTTATTAATGAGTTTTATTCATTTGTTTTATGCCTTACAATAATGTCTTATTTTGTTTTTGGTTCAACAAATGTTATTTCTTATATATTTCCGTATTCTTTCGGAATTGTTTATGCAGCGACGGCGGTTGTATATTCTGTATTATTTTTCCTAAAATATATGAAATCGGATGATAAAAAGTTTTTATATATTTCATCTCTTGCTGCGGGTATTGCGTTTGCAAATAAACCTGAATATGGTGTATGTTATTTCCCGATATTGGTTGCATTGTGTTTTAGGAAAGAAAATCTTAAAACAATACTTATTTCAATTTTGTATTCGGTTATACCGGTAATTTTTAGTTACGGAATTTTGTTTTTACAAGGGTTTAATTTTCGTGATTTATTGAATTATTTAAATTTTATTCACAGATTTTTAAATACGGATGAACAAATATATTATACGCTTTTGCTTGTTTCAGTACCATGGGATTTGGAACAAGTTCAACGAATAATTGTAGATTTTGCATATTTGGCTGTTTATATAGTCTTTGGATGCGCGTACGTAAGTTTATTAAAGCGAAATTTTTATTTAAAAATATTCGGACTTTTATTAATACCTGCATTTTATTCTGTTACAAAAGAGTTTATAAGGATTAATAGCAACGACAATATTTTCTCTTGGATTATAATAGCCTGCTTTATAATTTTGTACTTTAAAACAGAAAAAATAGAAACTCTAAAAGATAAAATGTTGATATTTGTTATATGTGTCGGAATTTTATCTGCTTGGAGAATAAATTTTTTGCCGGTTTCGAAATTTAGTTACAGTATATATTCTCTTTTACCTTTGTTAGCTGTTTTTGCCGTTTATTTTGATGACAATATTAAAATAAAAATAAATTATAGATTGTATACAAGTGTAGTATTAATATTCTTTTCATTGGTAAATGTTTATTATATTCATTCAAAATATCAATACAAATATTTAGAAGCTGACACTTCAAATGGAAAATTTATAACTGAAAAATATTATACGCAAGTTTTTGAGAATATAACTTCATGGGTAAACAATAATACAAAACCTAATGAATCTGTATTGGTGCTCCCTGAAGGGTTGATGGTAAACTTTGCTACCGGAAGACCTACAAAACCTATGTATTATCATTTAATACCTAATCATATTTCAGCACTTGGGGAAGGAAACATTGTTAAAGGACTTGATAGCGATAAACCTGATTATATAATTATAAATAACTTGTACTATGGTATGTACGGGAAAACATATATGTGCACTGATTTTGGTTTAGAAATATGCAAATTTGTTGAACAAAATTATGATTATGTTACCAAGTATTATTATAAAATAGCTGCTGATGAAAATTTTGAAGCTAAGATTTATAAGCTGATTAAATAACTTTATTTTTTATAATTTTTACTGTATAATGCTCTTATTATAAGGAGAGTTAAATGAATAAAAGTCAATCTGCAGGTATGTATATTGTTTTAGCAATAGTTTTAGGATTGTTTGTAGCGTCAGTATTTTTTCAAGGTCCTATAACTAAAACGGAAGAAATTTCTTATTCAAGTTTTTTAACAAAATTGGATAATAATGAATTTGCAACAATAGAAAAGGCAGATGATTTTTTAATTGCAATTCCTAAAAATCAACCTGAAGTTGATGCAAAACCTGTTGTTACTCCGACTCTCGATAATCCGTTTGGAGTTCCCCAAACTAAGGCGCCCGCATTGAAATATAAAGTTCTTATTCCGACATTTGATCCGGATTTGATGTCCAGATTAGATAAGTCCGATGCAGATGTTCAGGTGACCAGAGCTACCGATTCTTCAAAAATTTTGGGCTCTGCAATGGGTTATTTGATAATGATACTTTTGTTCTTTGCTTTCTTTGCAATTTTAACAAAGAGTATTCAAGCGAGCGGTTCTCAGGCTATGTCGTTTGGTAAAAGTAAAGCCAAAATGCTTTTAGACAGCAAAGTTAAAACAACATTCAAAGATGTAGCAGGTATAGATGAAGAGAAAAAAGAACTTGAAGAAATAGTAGATTTCTTGAAAAATGGTGATAAATATATAAAATTGGGTGCTCGTATACCAAAAGGTGTTCTTCTTGTAGGGCCTCCGGGTACAGGTAAAACATTGATGGCAAAAGCTGTTGCAGGTGAAGCCGGTGTGCCGTTCTTTTCAATCAGCGGTTCTGATTTTGTCGAAATGTTTGTCGGTGTAGGTGCCAGCCGTGTGAGAGATCTTTTTGAACAGGCAAAAAAACATCAACCTTGTATTATATTTATTGATGAAATTGATGCTGTCGGACGTCAGCGTGGTGCAGGTCTTGGAGGCGGTCATGATGAAAGAGAACAAACATTAAACCAACTGCTTGTTGAGATGGACGGGTTTGATGCAAACACAAATATTATCGTTATTGCGGCAACAAACAGA
>CACYCU010000056.1 GCA_902772945.1 uncultured bacterium
AGTTCGAGCGGATTTTTTGCAGAGTGCGGAGTGCTTTTGCCAAGTGATGTAAATCACGCAGGCAAAACACGAAGACACGTTTAACGCAAAAAATTCAAGACAATCCCACAACCCGCCCCATTTAAAGAATTTGACCCTTCGGGATCTTTTTCATTAGGAACGATAAGGGTTTTCAGGGTTTGAAGATTGTGTTTTATAGAAAATAATAGTTTAATTAATAATGGATTTATCCATATATACTGTTTATTTTTGCTGCATCTGTTGTCCATTCGCGAAAAGAACAGATCTTATTGCCCTTTACAAAATCAATAACACCTTTCTTATCAACAATGCTTAATTTTTTTACTGATTCAGGGAATACAGTAATTTCACCGTTTAAGAGTTCTATTCCATCTATTTCCGGATGATGCATCTGAAATTCAGCTTGTATGCCCTTTATTTTTTTTGCCTCTATTGGTGTACAAAGTTTTAAGTTCAAATTATCAATATTACCTACAGTATAAACTGTTGGAGTTGTATGCTCTAATGCTTTGGTCGAACCAAAATGCAATGGAGCATCTTTACTCCTAATATTCGCATAAAACGGAGCTATTCTTTTTGTTCTGGCAAGATAAAGCCCCTTGCAATATTTATTCATACCTTCTCCATTACCAATTTTAGATACATCAAAAAAATCAAATTGAAATGGTGAACCATGATAGGCAATATTAGTATTCGTCAGCGCTTCTTTTGTCGATGCTACAGAACCAACTTGAAGAAAATCTTTGACATCAGAGTATCTTACCTTATCCCCCGATCTTCCTGATTTAGCCGCTAGCTGAGAGATTTCATTGAAAGTTTTTTTACCTATTTGAGATACGATACTTTTACGATTGGCAATAGTCCAACCATTTTTTACCAATGTCCTTAATATGGATATACTTACCATTAATATTTCCCCTATATTTATATAAAGTAGTTTTATTTATAAAAATTGACTAATTAGCTTGCAAAAAAATTTAACAAATAGATTCAAAGTAATTAATATTTTAAAAATTGGAATTAATAAAATTTAATATTTGATTTAAACTTTTCGATCGTAAAGGAGATTCAAGACAATCAACAACCGCAACAACCCCTAAACAATAACACTAATTAGAGCTTGACTTATTATAATATAGCAAAATATAATTTATTATGAGCAAGATAAATATAGTTTTATATGAACCTGAAATTCCTCAAAACACAGGAAATATCGCAAGACTGTGCGCCTGCACAGGAGCAAGCTTATATTTGGTCGGGAAACTTGGGTTTTCACTTTCAAGTAAATATACAAAAAGAGCAGGGCTTGATTATTGGGACAGCGTCGACATTCACAAAATTGATACAATGGAAGAACTGTTAGAATCTAACAAAGATGCAAATTTTTATTACCTTACAACAAAATCAAAAAAACTATACACAGATATTAAATTTCAACCAGGAGATTTTATAGTTTTTGGACCGGAAACAAGAGGATTACCTGACAGATATGTTAAAGATAAAAATGCTATTACTATTCCGATGAGAGAAGGCCAAAGAAGTCTAAATCTTTCAAATTCCGTAGCAATAACAGCGTATGAGGCAATAAGACAAAATGGATTATAAACTACCAAAATTACCGGAGCGCCCGCAAAGCTCTAACAAAGGGACATTTGGCAAAGTTCTTAATATTGCAGGTTCAGAATTTATGCCCGGAGCTGCGTATTTGTCATCAATTTCTGCACTTAAAATAGGGGCAGGATATGTGCAATTAACAAGCGAAATATCCGTTTTGAATAAAGTTTCACAACTTGCACCTGAAATAGTTTTAGCAACATACAGAAACACGAATATTGAAAATTATGATGTAATTTCTTTCGGATGCGGCTGTTCAACAGACGAGTTCACACGAAAATTACTTGAACAAATTCATAAAAATCGCAAAAACATTCCAACAGTAATTGATGCTGATGGACTTAATGTATTAGCATCAAGCAGCCTTATGTTTGACAAAAATACAATCTTGACACCTCACCCTCTTGAGGCTGCAAGATTACTTGGCATAACAATAGATGAAATTTTGGAAGATATTGAAAAATCTGCCAAGATGGTTTCTGAAAAATACAATTGCATAACCGTTTTAAAAACAAGCAGAACAGTAGTTACAGACGGAGAAATTGTTTATATAAACACATCAGGATGTTCTGCGCTGGCAAAAGCAGGCAGCGGCGACATCTTAACCGGGATGATAT
Source organism: uncultured bacterium (assembly GCA_902772945.1). Taxonomy (GTDB): domain Bacteria; phylum Cyanobacteriota; class Vampirovibrionia; order Gastranaerophilales; family Gastranaerophilaceae; genus Stercorousia. The sequence goes on from CACYCU010000056.1 coordinate 2,253, forward strand.
CAGGGTTATTGGCACAAAACATGCCAACATTTGATGCTGCGGCATTAGGCGTATTTCTTCACGGAATTGCCGGCGAATTGGCAGCAGAAAACCTGAGCGAGTACTGTGTTTTAGCTACAGATACACTCAGGTATATTCCTTTTGCCGTAAAAAAATACTTAGCCGAATATATTTAAGAACTTGCCTGTTTTTTCGTTTATAGGGGCAAAAGGGCTTGTATAAACAGCTTTTTGAGAGCCTTCAATCACATTTTTTGTCGGCAATATTGATGCTTCTGATACAAATTTGCCTGCTCGTTCACAAATTTGGCTCATAGGTGCAATAAGAACTTGCTCCTTAGATGTAAATGCAATATTATTCATTAGTTATTCTCCTTTTATAGAATTCATAAAATTCATAAAAAATAATTTTGATACACTTACCTATCAAAATTTACATAATTTAATATAATCAAATAAATAAAATTAGCAATTAGCCAGTTTACCTAATACAACCCTTTTTGAAGCACCAGTACAAGAGGGTATATTGTTTGGAATGCCATAATAAGAACAATAGCCCAAAAGAGCAAAGGCCATAACTTCTTTAAAATTATTCGATATACCATAATCTTCATGCGTTTTCAAACTTATGTGTTTTGGCAAATACATTCTTAAAAAATTCATTAATGCAGGATTATAAGCTCCACCTCCGCCAACAATTACTTCTTTTACATTTATGTCCGGAAATATAAAGCGTTCATAAGCCGATACTATAGTTTTTGCGGTAAGTGCAGTTGCAGTCGTAATTATATCTTCAGTTTTTTTAGGAGCAAATTTTAAGGCATTTTCAATATATTTTACAGAAAAATATTCTCTACCTGTAGATTTTGGAGGAGTTCTAAAATAATATTCGTCTTGACAAAGGGCATCAAGCCAGCTTTCACAGATATTGCCGGATTTTGCCACCTCTCCGTCTTTATCATATGGCATATTATAAAATTTATTCATACAATAATCAATCATTATATTACCAAGACCGGTATCAAAACCGAAAGTAGGATTGTCATCTGACACGACTGTAACATTAGAAATACCGCCAATATTTTGTACTAAAGCATTTTTAAACCATTTTTCGTCTGCAAAACAAACTAAAGGTGCACCTTCGCCGCCAGCAGCAATATCAGCTTCTCTAAAATTTGAATACACATTACATCCTGTTTCTTGAGCAATTACGGCACTTTCACCGATTTGGAAAGTACTTTTTAAACCAATATTATCGATTTTTTCATCAAACGGATAATGATAAATTGTTTGTCCATGACTTGCTATAAAATCCGGCTTTCCAAACTCACCTATCAATATATTACACGCATTAGCGAAACAATGACCAATTGCAAAATTCATCTGACAAATATCTTTAACCGAAACATTTCCTGAAAATAATTGGAATATTTTCGCTCTTATATGTTCGGGATATTTGTAATTTATACCTGAAATCAATTTTACAGACAAATCAGGGTATACTTCACACAATCCTGCATCAATACTATCGCATGAAGTCCCTGACATAAGTCCTATAACCCTTTTTACCTCTAGCTCATGCATAATTTAATAATAAAGGAAAGCTGAAATCTTGGCAAGCTTTCCCAACAACTACTCTCAAATCTTCAACTCTAAAAGAAATCCCTAATCTAAGCCATCACCTCTTTTTCTCTTTCTCTCCTCCAGTACTTTTAATGTAAAACTAAGTAAAATATTTGACAAGTAAAGAAAATAAAAATAAAATTTACAATTGCCCATGCCCTGTATGACCGTAAGAAAAAATTCAAGTTTTAAAATCTTAATGAAGAAAATTTAATGAAATTAGGTAAATTTATACAAATTTTTGATTGACATTGATAATTTTTATACAAAACTTGAGAAAGACTATTTTTATTGTAAAATTTTCTTAGGGATATGAAACAGTTTTCAATTACGCATAAAGTTACATATAATTTAATGTCATATACAGGATTTAAAGCTTTGTTAATATTTTTTATGTTAACAGAGGGCCCAAAATCTTTTAAAGAAATACGAGAAAAAATAGCACTACATCCATATATTCATGAACAGATTTCAATTGATACTATGAGAGTTTATATTAACTCTTTAAAACGAATTGGCTGTGAAGTTAAACGAATAAAAGGAAGTGACAAAATTTCCAAATATGTTATAACATCACATCCTTTTGAGCTGACAATTACAGACAGTCAAAAAAACAGTCTACTTAAGATTTACAAAAATATAGTCAAAAGTATGGATATTAAAAGCATATTATATATGAACAATTTTTTGGAAAAAATCGGAAACTATATAAAAGACCAGAATTTTATAGATACAATTATAAATTATTCTATGATGAAAGATATTGACAAAAATTTATTGGAAAATCTTTTAGATTATTGCCAAAACCAAAGACAAATTGTTATAAAATACTGCTCACCAAACTCTAAGGAAAAGAATATAGAAATTATTACAAAAGGAATAGAAATCTTAAATAATAAAATTTATTTAAAAGGTTTTGGTTTTGAATATAACCAAGATACAATATTCCCTGTAAGCAGAATTAAAGAAATTATAGAAGTAAAAGATGTTGCAAACAATATTTCAAAAATCAAAAAATTAAAAGTTCAATATGAAATTAAAAACTGCAAATTTGATTTGGCAGAAAACGAAAAAATAATCACAAAAGATAATAACAAAATTGTTATTGAAGCTTCAACAACTAATAAATTCTTGCTTACACAAAGACTATTAGAGTTTGGTCCAGATTGCAAAATCATAAAACCAAATAGCTACAAAGCTGAATTTGTGGAGCTTTTGAACAATATGAAAGCGGGGTACTATTGTGGCTAAAAAACTTACAGAAAAATACAATGACTCTTGCATAAAAATATTTGAATTTATCAAAATGCTTTATAACGACAATGCCGATTTTAAAAAAGTTATTAATCTTTTTTCTAATGGGAATTATGATGGCACTTCAAACACCCATGTTACACTAAATAAATATCTTAATACACTAAAATTATCAGGAATAAAAATAAAAAAAATAAATCATAAATACAAAATGTATAGCGCTTTAACTAAAATTAATTTGAATTCACAGGATTTAAAAAGCGTAGCAATAATAAAAGAAGCATCTGAACTTTTACCCGAAGGAAACAACAAAAAAAATATTGAAAAATTTATCAATGATTTGGAACTCAGATACGATGATTTAACCAAGAACCTTGTTGCAGTTTCTCATAACACTAATAATCTGAATTTAGATTTTTATAACTCAGAAATTCTGGAACAAGTCAAAACTTGTGAAAAATATTGTCAAGATCAGCTAAAATTAGAAATAATTTTCAATAATGAAGATTCTTCATGTGTTAATTTGCTATGCACCCCGCTGGAAGTGGTCTACCTAAAACGCAAAATTTGCCTTAAATGTATAGGTTCAAACGGTAACAGAATTTATCAAATACCTATAGAAAACATAATTTCAATAAAGCAGCTGCCGGCAGTATCAAATCCAATGGCAATGCCTACAACAATAGTTTTCAGAATTAAAAACAGACTTGCCAAAAATTATAAACTTAGAGATTGGGAAAGGCTTGAAAACATTGAATCTGATGGCAGTAAAATTATAATCAACAAAAATGAAGATTTAAATATACTACTCAAAAGACTCATGCGCTACAATACAGAATGCGAAATAATATCCCCAAAATTTTTCAAAGAAGAAATGATAAATCGCATTAACAAAACTTTATCTAATTATCAATAAAAGACTTTACCATGATAAACTTTTATTATGAGTGCACAAGTTGTTCCTTTGCACCTTCACACAGAATATTCATTGTTAGACGGTGCTATAAGAATAAAAGATTTAATAAATTTCGCTAAAGAAAATAACATGCCGGCAGTTGCAATAACTGACCATGGAGTTATGTATGGCGATATGGAACTATATACTACAGCAAAAGAGGCGGGCATAAAGCCTCTTTTAGGTTGCGAATTTTACGTTCATAACGGTGATATTACAGAACATGACAAAAATAACAACCCGCTTTATCACTTGGTATTAATAGTAAAAAACAAAGAAGGCTATCAAAACCTTATAAAACTTGTATCTACAGCGTGGTGTAAAGGCAGGTATGTAAAACCCCGTATCAATTGGGAACTAATACAAGATCACCATGAAGGTTTAATTTGCCTATCTGCTTGTTTGGGGGGTGAAGTTCTACAGAATCTGTTAAAAGGAGACACAAAATCTGCATATAACGTTGCAAAACAATATAAAGAATTATTTGGCGATGATTATTACATAGAACTCCAAGACCATGGGCTTGACGATCAAAAACGAACAAACCCGCAGCTTATCCAACTTGCAAAAGAATTGGGTATCAAAATGGTAATCACAAATGATTCCCATTACTTAAGAAAAGAAGATGCTGATATGCATGACACATTATTATGCATGCAAACAAACAGTGATAAAGACGATCCTGACAGATTCCATTTTGAAAGCAATGAATTTTATGTAAAAACAACAGAACAACTTAGAGAATCTTTTAGCTGGATGGATGGAGAAACTTTTAATCAATGTATTCAGAATACAATTGATATTGCAGAAAAGTGTCATCTTACATTAGAACTCGGCAAAAGCCCGCTTCCTGATTATGCAGTACCAAAAGGACACACTATAGAATCATATTTGGAATACTTAGTTTATGAAGGATTAAAAAAACGATATGGAGAAATTACACCGGATTTAAAAGAAAGAGTCGATTATGAATTGAGTGTAATTGAACAAATGGGGTTTGCCGCATATTTCCTAATAACTTGGGACTTCATCCACTATGCAAAAACTCATGGAATTCCCGTTGGCCCGGGCAGAGGTTCTGCTGCCGGTTCTGTTGTTGCTTATTCTCTGGAAATTACAGATTTGGATCCGATAAAACATAAACTGTTGTTTGAAAGATTCCTGAACCCAGAACGTTTTACAATGCCTGATATTGATATTGACTTTTGTATTGAACGCAGAGGGGAAGTCATTGATTACGTTACAAGAAAATACGGGGAAGACAGAGTTTGCCAAATAATTACGTTTGGTACATATGCAGCTAAAGCAGCATTCAAAGGTGTTGCTCGTATATTAAAAGTCCCGTTCTCAGAAAGTAACAGACTCGCAGGATTAATTGACCCTGCAATTGAGCTTGCAATGAGCATAGATGATAAGGCAAAAACTTTAGGTAAAGCTATGCAATATGACGGTTCAGAATTAAAAGCTCTTTATGACAGAGATGAACAAATATTGGTTGATCCTATAGAGGGTAAGACTGTAGGATTAAAAAAGATAATTGATCTTGCAATCGGTATTGAAGGAATAAAAAATAATACAGGCACTCACGCAGCCGGGGTAATAATTGCGCCAAAGCCTTTAGATGAGATATTACCGGTTCAGCCGTCAAAAGATGGAATTATTCAAACAGGATATCCGCCCCATGATGTTACCGAAGTTTTAAGCCTTTTGAAAATGGACTTTCTTGGACTTCGTAACTTGACAACTATATACAAAACAGTAAATATGATTGAAAAACGTCAAGGAATAAAGGTGGATATAAATAATATTCCGCTTGACGACAAACCTACTTATGACATGCTTATGGTTGGAGATACGGATGGCGTCTTCCAGTTGGAATCACAAGGGATGAAAAATCTTGTCAAAAAGCTCAAACCTGACGTTTTTGAAGATTTAGGTGCATTGGTAGCCTTGTTCCGTCCCGGCCCATTAGATTCCGGCATGGTAGATGATTTTGTAGAAAGAAAACATGGTCGTCAGGCTATTACATATGCACACCCTCTACTTGAACCGGTATTAAAAGATACATACGGAACAATTGTTTATCAAGAACAGATTATGCAAGTTTTCCAAGTTCTTGCTGATTATACATTGGGCCAAGCAGATATGGTCCGCCGTATGATGGGTAAGAAAAAAGTCGATGAGATGGAAAAACAAAAAGGCAAATTTATAGAACGTTCCGCTCAACACGGAATGACATCTAAAGATGCCGAGGCTTTGTTCAACCAGATTTTGGCATTTGCATCATACTGTTTTAACAGATCGCACTCAGCTGCATACGCATTTGTTGCATACCAAACAGCATATCTAAAATGTCATTATCCTGTTGAATATTTATCAGCACTTTTATCAAGCGTTGCAAGTGAAGCTGACAAAACTCAGCTATATATTGAGGAAGCTCTAAAAAAAGGTATAAAAGTTTTACCTCCGGACATAAACCATTCAATGGCAACATTTACACCTGACGGAGATAACATAAGATTTGGGCTTGCATCAATCAAGCAGGTTGGAGAAGGTGTTATTGAAGACATCATTAAGGAAAGAGAAATTAATGGCCCGTTCAAATCAATATATGATTATATCAAACGTGTTGACATAAAATGTTCAAACAAAAAGACTTTGGAAGGTCTTATAAAAGCCGGAGCTTTTTCATCAATAGAAAAGAGCAGAAAACAACTTATAGACAATTTGGAATATATAACATCTACAGCACAAAAAGAATCTAAAGCAAAAGAATCCGGTCAAGGCAATTTATTTGACTTGCTCGGTGATTCTTCCGCAATAGAAGATGCAAAATTTCAACTTGCAGGTTCAGATGAAGAATACAACGCAAGAACCATACAAAATTTTGAAAAAGAATTTTTAGGTTTTTATATTACAAGCCACCCATTATCAACAATAAGGGATAAGCTGCCATTTTTAATGACTCACAAAATCACAGAGCTTGAGAATTTGCCAAATGACAAAATGGTAAATATTTGCGGTCTTGTAACGGCAACAAAATAAATACCGACAAAAAAAGATCCTTCAAAGTTTATAAGATTTGTAACCATAGAAGATTTGTCCGGCAAAATTGATGCAATCGCATTTAATAATAAGATTGCAGAATATGGAAATTATCTTCAAAATGAGCAGCGCGTTATTATATCAGGAAAAGTTAGCAAACGCGAGGGGGAAGAACATCCCTCTTTAATAGTGGAAAATGTAAAAACTGTGGATAATTCAAATATCTTTAGCATAAGATTAAAAGAAGATTTAAAATATGAAGAATTATTTTTGTTAAAAAACATTTTATGTGAACACAACGGCTCTGATCCTGTCACATTTAAACTTAAAGAATATGATGACGAAGTAAAGATATTAACATCTTCAATGTTTTGGGTAGAAAGTTCAAATGAATTAGTAAACCAATTAAACAAGCAATTTGGAGATAATATAGAGATTGAAGTCAGGTCATTGGATACGATAGATAAACCTGAAGAAATTGCAGTATAAAAAAACTCTTGCAAAAAAAAATTGTTTATGTATAATAAATACTGTACCCTATGCGGGGGTAATTCAGTGGTAGAATGCCTCCTTGCCAAGGAGGATGTCGCGAGTTCGAGCCTCGTCTCCCGCTCCATAAAGAGCCGAT
>CACYCU010000057.1 GCA_902772945.1 uncultured bacterium
ATTCATCTAATGCTTCTGACATCATTTACCTCTTTTCAATATATGTTCCTAAATCTTTACCGTTTAATATATCAACAATACCGTTTTTAGATTCAAAATCGAATACAACAATAGGTATTTCGTTTTGCTTACACAATGCACAAGCCGCTGTATCCATAACTTTTAAACCGTTTACAATAATATCGTCATATGTGATTTTATCCATTTTTTTCGCATTCGGATTTGTTTTAGGGTCATCTGTATAAACCCCGTCAACACCATTTTTAGCCATCAGCATTGCTTCAGCATTAATTTCTGAAGCTCTAAGGGCTGCAGCTGTGTCTGTTGTAAAGAAAGGATTTCCTGTACCTGCAGCAAATATAACAACTCTGCCTTTTTCCAAATGTCTGATTGCTCTGTGTCTTATATAAGGTTCTGCGATTTGATTCATTGTAATTGCGCTTTGAACACGGCATGGGATTTCCATCTGATTTAATGCACTTTGAAGTGCGATAGCATTCATTACAGTTGCAAGCATTCCGACATAATCGCCTGAAGCTTGATCCATTCCAAGTTTTGCACTATTTTTCATGCCTCTGAAAATATTTCCGCCTCCGACAACTACTGCAATTTCTGCACCAAGTTCTCTGGCTTTTTTTATTTCTTCCGCAATCATTTGGACAGGTTTTTGGTCAATACCGAATTGTTGCTCTCCTAATAGTGCCTCTCCGCTTATTTTTAATAAAATTCTCTTATATTTCATTATTATCCCTTTTTTCTAATTTTAGCTTAAAACAATTGTATTGTAAAGGTAGTGAGATAAATATTTGCAAAAAAAAAGAGCTCATTGCTCTTTTTTATTTTATAACGTAATCTGACATTTGCGTTCTTTCTGATGTGTATGATGTTGGAGTATCATAGCTTCCAAAAGAATCGCTTCTCAATTTTTCCATATATACTTGACCGTTTTTAACAATTTGTTGTTGTTGAGTCAAATTTTTCTCGAGATTAGTCAAAACTTGTTCTGCATAAAGTTCAGCACCTTCTTTAGTTTTCATAGCTTCGTCAGTAGCTTGGGCTCTGATATTTTCAGCTTCTTCCATAGCTTTGCGTTTAATCTCTTCACATTCTTGTTGAACTTGAGTTCTTATTCTGATGCCTTCACGTTCCAAAGCTTTAATAAAATCAGCTTCAGAGAGTTTTCTGTCTGCTTCTTGCTGAGCATCGCTGATAATTTTTTCAGCTTTTTGTTGAGCTTCTATTTGAAGTTCTTCTCTGCGTCTTAAAAATGCACGTGCTTCTTGAACTTCTACCGGTAAAGAAGCATAAATTCTATCAATTAATGTTTCTATTTCTTTTGTTTTTACGACAGTAAATTTGCGGGGAATAATAGGAAAACCTTCCTCCAAAGAAATTTCCAACATTTTTAATAAATCATATACACCATTTTGTTGTTGCATTGTAATATCCCTTTCAACTTACATTCTACATAAGCGAAAATCAATTGTCAAATAATTTTTGTTTCGTAAATCCATATAATTTAACATTTTGATAATTTATTTAAATATTCAAAAACAGGTTCCGGGACAAACTTTGAAACATCCCCGTTGTTAATGAATATTTCTCTTATTGTGCTGGATGAAATAAAATTATATTTTGGTTTTGTTGTTAAAAAAACGGTTTTTACGTCGGGAGCCAAGGCACTGTTTGCTTGAGACAGCTGCATTTCGTATTCAAAATCCGAAACGGCTCTAAGACCTCTAATCAGTATAGAAGCTCCTTTTTGGTGTGCATAGTTTATTGTAAGTCCGTCAAACGAATCTACTTCTACATTATCTAAATCTTTTATACTTTCTCTTATTAATTTCACTCTTGTTTCGACTGGCAAAAAACCATGTTTTTCGCTGTTATTTGCAACAGCAATAATAACTTTGTCAAAAAGTCCTGCTGCTGTATTTAAAATATCTAAGTGGCCTTTTGTTATGGGGTCAAAACTTCCCGGATATATAGCGATTTTCAAAATATTTCCTCCTCGTTTGGAAATTTTCCGTTTTTGACATCTTCATCAAATTGTTTTGCACAATTAATTATTAATGATTTCATATCGCCGTATTTTCTGGCAAATTTTGGAGTGAAATCAGAATATTTGCCAAATACATCATCCGATACCAAAACCTGTGCTGTACAATATTTTCCCGCTCCACAGGATATTGTCGGAATTGTTAAATTATCTGTAATATATTTTGCGCTATCTTGAGGAACCATTTCTAAAACAATTGAAAAAGCACCGGCTTTTTCCAATTCTTTTGCTTGAAGCAGGATTTTTTCTGCGGCTTCTTGAGTTTTACCTTGAATTTTATATCCTCCGAGTGTATTTAAAAATTGCGGCGTAAAGCCCAAATGTCCCATAACAGGAATTCCTGTTTCAACAAGTCTCTTAACCACAGACAAAATATATTCGCTATAACCTTCTATTTTTACTGCATTTGCACCCAACTTAATCATTTCTCCGCAATTTCTTACGGCTGTTGAAATATCTGTATGATAGCTTAAAAAGGGCATATCTGTTACAACCATTGCGTGATTTACCCCTTTTGAAACAGCTTTTGTGAAGATTTTCATTTCATCTACACCAACTGCATGAGTTGTTTCATATCCCAGTGCAACCATTGCCAGGCTGTCTCCTATCAAGATTACATCTATTCCGGCTTCATCAAGATATTTTGCGGTTGAATAATCATATGCGGTTAAAACAGAAAATCTTTTACCTTCGTCTTTAATCTTCTGTATATTTGTTACTGTTATTTTTTTAGACATATCTCTTTATCTTTTTTAAATAATATTTTTTCAGATTTAAGTTCTTTTCTGTACCAGTAGTAAATTGCTCTTGCAACCCTGTTTGAGCTGTGTCTTACGAGTCCTTCTTTACTGTCTTCAATTAGTTTTTTAGAAAAGACTTTGACACCTAATTTTTTCAAATTCTCATTATCTAATTTTACAGGGTAAGAGCCGGACAATTGATATTTTTGTGCCAGATTCGACGGAAGAAAATCGTTAACCAAAACTGTGTCTATAATGTTTTTATTTTGAGCATGTTTGATCAATGCATTTACGTGGTCTGAAACACTGTAATTATCGGATTCTCCTGGTTGAGTCATAATATTACATACATATAATTTTTTTGCATTTGATTGTGCAATTGTTTTTGAAATTTCTTCTATCAATAGGTTTGGAATTACGCTCGTATAAAGACTTCCTGGTCCCAAGATAATTAAATCCGCATCTTTAATTGCTGAAATAACGTCATCAAGAGCTTTGCAATTTTGCGGGTCTGTGTACAGTCTTTTTATTTTTCCGTGTGCTTCTGGAATATTTGATTCTCCGTGAATAATTCTTCCGTCTTCCATTTCTGCAACAAGCTTCATATCATCAAGTGTAGAGGGTAAAACCCTTCCTCTGATAGATAGAACATTTGAGGATTCTTTAACAGCTCGGACTAAATCTCCTGTAATTGCGCACAAAGCAGTTAAAAATAAATTGCCAAAGCTATGACCTTCCAAGCCTTCACCGGATTTGAAACGATATTGAAATAATTTAGTAATTAAATCTTCATCATCTGCCAGTGCTGCAATGCAGTTTCTGATATCGCCGGGTGGTAAAACGCCCATTTCTTCACGGAGTCTTCCGGAGCTTCCGCCGTCATCTCCGACTGTTACTACTGCGGTGATGTTGTTTGTGATATGCTTTATTCCTCTCAAAAGCATTGATAAACCGGTACCTCCGCCTACTGCAACGATTTTTGGACCTCTGTTTAGTTTTCTTCTTCTGTATAAATTTTCCAGTATAGAATGGTTATCAGAGCCTTCAAGCATTGATAGGTTTGTTTTTTGCCAGCCTTTAAAAAATATTCCTGCGCCAAACATAACTATTGCAAATGCAAGCCATTCTGTTGAAATATTCATTGCAATTTTTCGAATAAATTCCATAGTATAGAATATTGGCTTGATATCAAAAAGTATTAAAATGCCGAGTGTTATCAAAACTGCACCAAAAAAGATAAGTGCAAACCATCTTTTTACTTGTAATCCCGGCATAAGCCACATCATATCTTCCGGCATTTTTACATTTTTTCTTATATTCTTAATAACCATCTTAATCCTCTAATCTACCCATCCTGAAAGACAGGCATTTTTGTAATTAACAGGTACGGGGGTAATTATATTTCGTGCCTGTTTTATTAATTCCAATGAATTTGATAATCTGTTAGAAAAATGGATTGTATCTGCTGTTACTACTGTTTTTCCGCCTTCTACATTTGAAACTTGTGAAGTAGCTAACAACTGTTTTAGTCTTTGAATTTCCATATCCGTATTTTCATTGTCTTTGGCTATTGTGTTTACAGTACCGTCTGTGTTATACATTTTTTCCAAACATACTTCCTGAGCTATCGGAATATTTAATAAATCTCCTGTTTTTTCTGTAATTTCACCTGTTGCACCGTAATATACAAGCCATTTTGAACATTTTTGTATTGCTTTTGCTACTGAGCAAGCAAATCCAAAATCTGTTGCACATTTTTTATACATAGCACCGTGCGGACGAACGTGCTCGATTTCCAAATTAAAAGATTTTGCAAAAGACATCAAAGCCCCGACCTGATAAACAACAAGAGCTTCTATCTCATCTTCAGACAAATCCATCTCTCTGTAGCCAAAACCTTGTATATCGTCAAAGCCAATATGTGCGCCGATTACTACATTTTTTTCTTTAGCTTTTAAAAGAGCATTTCTTATATTCATAGGATCTCCTGCATGAAAACCGCAGGCAATGTTTACTGAACTGGCGTAATCCAATAAATCGAATTCGCTGTTGTTTTTATAAATCCCAAAGCTCTGTGCCAAATCGATATTAAAATCTATATTTTTAATATTTCGTTCATTCATAATGATATTCCTTATAATAAAATTATTATATCCGGAAAAAATTTTATGACCACAATCTTTACATAAAATTTATAATTGGGTGATAGTTGAAAAGTTAGTTATGGTGCTAAGTATAAATAAAAAAAGCTCCTTTTTAGGGGAGCTTTTCTAAATGTTCATATAATCAACTATTTAGCTTGAATTTTGTTAACAGCTTTAGTCAATCTTGATTTTTTTCTGGCTGCAGTGTTTTTGTGAAGAACACCTTTAGATACAGCTTTGTCGCATAATTGATATGCTTTTGACATTGCAGATTTAAGTGAATCTTTATCTTCAGCTTTAGCCAATTCTAATACTTTCTTAACCGCAGTTTTGATAGATGTTTTGAAAGCTACATTTTTAATTCTGTTTCTTTCAGCGATTAATACTCTTTTTTTAGCAGATTTAATATTTGCCATTTTGTTTTTACCTTTCCTTAACTTGCCCGATTAATGACTTCGGATTTTGAGGATGTACGTGTAATTTAACCGAAACATGTTTAAATTGCAAGTAGTAAAAAGATATTTTTTGTTTACAGTTTGTAACATTAGTGTATTGAAAGGTAAAAATTTTTTTAAAAATATTTTTATAAATTATATAGGGGAAAATAAGGAAAAACTATGTCCGGAATAGATAATTTTATTAATAAAAACAATACTCAACAGTATTATTTAAATCAAAAAGCGGAACAAAATTCTGCAGCAATAAATCCGTCTGAAGAAGTTAAGTCGGATATCAAAACAGCTGAAGATGCGAAAATTGAAGAAGTTAAAACCGTAAATAATAATGTTCAAACAGAAACTTTATCTGCAGCAAATGCACAAATTCGGGATGAATTTGTCAGAGAAAAGAAAAATAACGGACTTGTAGGTAAATTTTATAATTTTCTAAAAAATAAAACCGGAGCAGGACTTGGTTCTAAAAAAGTTGAAAAAGAAATAGATAAATTTGAAAAAGGTGAAATCTCAGAAGAACAAGTGAGAGAAAAAATTTCTCAATACAAAGTCTCAAGAGAAAATGCAGTTCAGCAAACAGGTGATCTGGCAGCAATTGGAACTGTAGGTTCTATGTATTATTTGATAAACGATCAAATAAAAAAACTGAGAGCAAGGTTTGAAATAGGTGCTGAACCGGAAGTATTCAGAAATTTAAAAGAATATGACAAAACATTTTTAGGAAAAAATGCGAATAAGATAAAACAAATTATAATGTCTAAGGGTAAAACAACCGCATATTTATTGCCTATATTGGCACTTATCGGCGGAATGACAAAACTCCAGACACTTCAATTGGAACGTATAACTTCAAAAGAATATAAAACAGATAAAAAATTAAGTAAAAAAGAACGCAAAATACAAAAGAAATTAAACAGAATAGCAAAACGAGAACAAGATATGAAAAACTTCGCAACCGGTGCAGTTGCAGGACTATTGACTCCTATTAGCGCGCTTGTCGGCGGTATTGTCGGAGTCCCTGCGTTTTTGGCTGCGACAACCGGTTTAAGATATATAACCGGCAAAAATGATGAAAACAAAAAATCATTCTCGGATTTTACAAAAGTTTTGAAAGATAATGCTGCCGTTAATACTGTTGCTGCAGCACTAATTGCTGTCCCTGCATTTAAACATGCGCATTATTCAAAAATACTTGGCGAAAATCTGGATAAAGTAGTTAAAAAATTAAAAGGTAAACAACTACATTTTCCTGATCTTCCGTCTCAAAAAACGGCATATGAAGAACTGGAAGAAAAATTGGTAGAATCACCTGCAATAAAGAATATTCTTGAAGGTCATTCCGGACTAAACGGTTCTAAAAGAATGGACGCAATTATAAAAGATCTTTCTGAAGAAAATATATTTGCTGTTAAATTTTTGCAAATAAGAAATAATGGCTTTTTAGAAGGTAAATCTAATCCATATAGTGAAATTTCTGAAGCTCTTCGCGAAGATTGCCCTCCAACAAGAACATTAGAACAAGCAAAAACAAAAATAGCTGAATTACTCGGAAATTCTGATTATACAGTATCAAAACTTCTTGGTGTCGGTACTGTTGCAGAAACCTATCTTGCTAAAGATAAATCAGGTAAAGAAGTTTGTATAAAAATATTAAAAGAAGGGATTACAACCGATAAGATAAATGCCGATAAAGAAAAATTTATTCAACTTATAACAGAAGGTAAACCAATTGAAAGTTTAAGCGAAGATCAAAAATACTTACTTCGAAATATTGATGATCTTGCAAATGGTATTCTAAATGAAGTTAACTTTAAAGTTGAAATGGAAGCTGCTCAAAAACTTGTCAAACATTGCAAAAAAGCAAATGTTGTAAAACCGATAGAAGCAAAAGAAGGTATATATATAATGGAAAAAGCTCCGGGTATAAGCTTGAAGACTCTTTCTGATTATTATAATGCGGAAATGGATTTGAAATGGTATAAAAAATTGTCCACAGAACATCCTTCTGAATATATTGAAAGAAAAATAACCGAAATCCAAGCACGCATTGAAAAGATAAAATCAAGAGCACCTGAATTTGATTTGGGTGAATTAAATCCAAAACAAATAAAAAGGTTGCTAAATGAATATATTAATGTTCAAGTTGAACAGTTCTCAAAACTTGACAAAAACGGAAAGGTAATTCACGCAGATATTCATCCGGGAAATATATTTATAAACCTTGAAAATTTAAAAAGCGGAAAAGGTAAATTGTTTACCCTTATCGATACAGGTAATACTATTACAATGACAAAAGAACAGACAAAAGCTGCATTAAGGATTATCCCATTTATCAAAAACGGAAACTACAAAGAATTATCAAAAATTGTTCTTGATGGTGCAGTTTTGCCTCAAGGTATGACTAAAGCTGATGCGTTATCAAAAGTTGAAACAGATTTGAAAACTTTCTTCTTTGATACTGAAACAAAAATCCCAAGAATGAATATCGATTCATTCTATGCTATATCAGATAATATTTTGAGAAAATACTCAATTATTCCAAATAATACTCAATTGAACCTTAATAAGGCAAAAATATCTGCCAAAAATTCATTTAATGATTTAACAAAATCTTTCTTTAGTAAAAAATATGGTGATAAGGATATGGATGATGCTTCTATGATTGAGAATGCAGGAACATTTACAAGTTTGTTAAAAGATGCTGCTGCGCTTGGCGCTAAACTTGTAACTGCTCAGCAATGGCAAGAAACCAAAAACTTGTTCCAAATGAGTTTTAAAGAAGCTTGGCAGCACTTGCGTAACCCGAACAAATTAAAAACAAATTCTGAAGATTACTTGACATTTGAAATGAAACAATATATGCCTGGCCCGAATGATGTAAGACGCGTGGCTGAAGAAGAAAAAATATAACGAATTTTAAATATAAACTTTTGTAACAATTGTACACAAGAATTAGTTCTTAAGGATTATATTTTTTGCCTACTTGTGGTATAAATATTATATAAATTAGAATTATAGTTATATAATAATTCGAGATATGGAGGCAAAAATGTCAGTAGGACAATTCGTATTTATGTTACACAGCCATCTTCCCTATTATAGAAAAGCCGGCATGTGGCCTTTCGGGGAAGAAAACCTTTATGAATGTATGGCAGAAACATATGTTCCTTTGCTAAACGCAATTTCTGAGTTGTACGATGAAGGTATAAAAGCAAAATTGACAGTGGGTATTACACCAATTCTTGCAGAGCAGCTAAATGATGAACATTTGAAGCATGGATTTGTAGAATATTTGGATTCAAGAATCGCAAAGGTTTCAAAAGATTTGGAAAGATATCCGGACGAAAAAGTTCCTCATTCTCAGCATTTAAAATACCTCGCAAAATACTATTTTGACTGGTTTTGTCATATAAAAGACTGTTTTGTAAATAAATATGGCATGGATTTGATTGCGCAATTTAAAAAATATCAAGATTTAGGTTGTATTGAAATTACAACATCAGGCGCAACACACGGATTTTCACCATTGCTGGCAACAGATGCAAACCTTAATGCTCAATTTAAAGTCGGTCAGGATACTACAACAAGATTGTTCGGGAAAAAAGCTTGCGGTGCTTGGCTGCCTGAGTGTGCGTACAGACAAGGATACGAATATGTCGGTAAAGATGGTCAGAAACATTGGAGGCCGGCAATTGAAGTTACTTTACAAAACAATGATATAGAATATTTCTTTACTGAATCTCATGTTATTGAAGGCGGAAATTCTATCGGAAACAGACGTGTAATTGGTGTTTACGGAAACATTGAATACATTCCGCTTCCGGAACGTGAACCTACAGGATATGATACATATTCAGCATACTGGTTACCGGATGCACAAGTTGCAGTAATGGGCAGAAACGAAAGGGCCGGATATCAGGTTTGGTCTGCTGCAGACGGATACCCAGGTGACGGATGTTTTAGAGAATTTCACAGAAAAGATGCAAATTCAGGTATGCATTATTGGAGAATAACATCACCTAAGACTGATTTGGGTGACAAAATGCTTTATGACCCTGTTTTGGCGTTGAATAAGGTTAATGAAAATTCAGATCATTACACAACATTGATTTATCACATGTTGAATGATTATAAAAATGCGACCGGAAAAGAAGGACTTGTAATGGTTTCCTTTGATACCGAATTATTCGGACACTGGTGGTTTGAAGGTGTTGAATTTATCAAACAAGTTATCAAAAAATTCAATAACTACTTGCCTCAAGTTGAAAGATTAACTGCAGGTGAATATATCCACGCATATCCTCCTAAAGAAGCAATTCAAATTCCTGAAAGTTCTTGGGGACAAGGCGGACACTTCTATGTATGGAATAATCATTTGACAGAATGGATGTGGCCAATTATTCATGCTTGTGAAAAAAGAGTTTCTGCTATTGCAGACAGATATCCAAATATTCCTGAGGATAAACTTTTGCACAGAGCTTTAAATCAAATGGCAAGAGAAAACTTGTTACTGCAAAGTTCGGATTGGCCATTCTTGATTACAACATGGCAGGCAAAAGATTATGCAACAGACAGATTCAGAGAACATGTTGACAGATTTGAAACAATTTGTGACATGATTGAGAACAATTGTATAGATGATGCAAAGCTAAGAGAGATTGAAAGTATTGATAACTGTTTCCCTGTAATAGATTACAGAGTGTATCAATCAATAGAGGAAGGTGTAATTCCTCAACAATCTGCAAAACTTGCACCTTTGTATAATTAAAATTTTAAAAAAGCCGTCCTAAGACGGCTTTTTTATTTTCAATTGAGGAAAATCTTTTAAAATTCTATCAAAGCATTTTTTATCAGGTTCCGGAGTGTTAAGTGGTCTGAGCAAAAGTTTTTCGTCATCTTTGAGTCCCAATGCTTTGTATAACTTTTTTGCTTTTTTTACATTTCCGATAAATCCGTTTTGCCACCACATATCAATAATTTTCACATTATCTTTAGGCTGAAAAGGAATACGTTTGATTTTGTTGTTTTTTGATTTAGGAATATTTAAAGCAACAATACAGTGGTCAAGACTTGAGGGTTTGGCGTTGCCTTTTTGTGAATAAAGGGCATACATATCACAGTTTTTGATTTTATTTATGCGTAAAATAATTTTCATAAATTCTGCGAATTCATCGCAGTTAGCGACCTTAAAAGTTTTAAGAATTCCTACAAATCCCCTAAAATATTCGGGTTTTTGTCCGTCTGCAAGCAAAGATTTTCTAAATTCTCTTGTAAACCTTAATTTTTTGTTTAGTTCTCTAACTTGTGTCGGATATATTTCATCGTCAGGCAAAAAATGACGGATAGCTGAAGGGCTTTGTACATCTCTAAATTGTTCAGCAAAAACAGATTTTGCTCGAGGTAATATTTTCTTTATGTTTGGTCGTCCTGTAAAAGAACAATTATTTTCAATATTACTAATCATACCGTATAAAAACCGATAAATAAAATTTTTTGCTAACAAAAGTATTGCAAAAAAAAAATCAGCATATTATAATAAATCTTGTCGGTGATATAACCGATTTCGTGGGAGCGTAGCTCAGTTTGGTTAGAGCGCATGCCTGTCACGCATGAGGTCGCGAGTTCGAGCCTCGTCGTTCCCGCCATTTTAAGAGAAGGTGTTTACACCTTCTTTTTTTTATGCAAAGGAAACGGCAGAGGCGAGAACTTATTTTGAGTTCGAGCGGGGAGCGAGCAGAGTGCGGAGTGCTTTTGACAAG
>CACYCU010000058.1 GCA_902772945.1 uncultured bacterium
TACGCCCTCGCGTTAAACGGCAACGCTCACATCAACAACGAAAACTCAACGTTTACGTTGGTTGATGTTCGTCTCTCACTGTGTTCGTGCCTCTGCTCGGGCTAAAAAAAGTGGTGCCGCGTCTCACTCTGCCGAGAAAAACGATTAACTATCGTTTTTCGAGAGGGTTTTGTTTACAAAACATCCGTGCAAAAGAACACATGATTTGAGAAGAAAGAACACCGATTTTGATGATTTTTAATATAAAAAACATAACTTTGTCTTGTTATTGTTAGGTTTCACCCAACCTACAAACTAAAATATCAAGTATTTATTTTATGCGTTCATTGTGTTAATCAATTTGTGCAATCGGATAAATAGATTTATATAGTTTCACAATGTTCAAATCAATTTCTGCATAGAATCCGCCTTGTTCATTTTTTGCATTTGAGCAGAGTTCGGTTGTTGGCGCAATAACAAGAGAATTTCCAATACATGATACATTGTTATTACATTTGCCTATTTGGTTGCAGGAAACAATATATACAAGATTGTCGTATGCTCTTGTTTTGTTCATTGCAAGCCACATATCCTGGGCATTTTTTAGGGCAGAGTCGTCATTATATATTTCATTTGGAACAACCCATGCTGTAGGTAGAACTATAATCTCTGCGCCTTGTTTTACTAATTCTTTATAATGAAGTGGATATCTAATATCATAGCATATTCCAATTCCAACTTTTCCAAAATCTAAATCAACGGTTACAAGTCTATTTCCTGCGGTAATTCTTTCACCTTCTGTTCCGCCCATATAGTTATACAAATGTATTTTTCTGTACTTATTAACTATGATACCATTTCTATCAATTATAAATGAGGTATTATACAGGTTTCCATTTACACCTTCTATGACAGAGCCTGCGATAATATTTGTATTGTATTTTTTTGCGAGTTCGCAAACATATCGGATTGTATCACCGCCGTCTTCGGGTTCTGGTAAATTTATAAAAGAATCGTGATCAATACCTGTTGAAAAAAATTCAGGCAGAACGACCAAGTCTAATTTCTTGTCTGAATTTTTCTTTATAAAATAATCTATCTTACGTAAATTAGCATCTTTATTCCCAATTATTGGGTTTATCTGAATATTTAAAATTCCTGTCATAATACCCTCTGACATGAATTATAATATAAACATATGTTATTTATGAGCACGTAGGTTGGGTGAAACCCAACAACAATTTTTGAGTGCAAAAATTAGGACAAAATGTGCAAATAAGCAGACATTTTAGTTACCAAAATCGGACATACCGGACTTTTATACTCAACATATTTCCGACCATAATGTCACCCTGAATTTATTTCAGGGTCTTGCCAGAACATAGTAAACACGCCACTTTTGCAAGATGCTGAAACAAGTTCAGCATGACAGTACGCTTATTTTCTTCCGACCAAAAGTCCTGTTAAAAGGTAACCAAACTACTCGTCTAACTACATTGACAAAACATCCGAGGCTAACTTCATAAAAGTGGTGCCGCGTCTCGGAATCGAACCAAGGACACAGGGATTTTCAGTCCCTTGCTCTACCAACTGAGCTAACGCGGCACACTATTAAGTTTTGCCTAAAGGCTAACCCTCTTATTATATTTGCTAAAACTTTTCAGTCAAGAGATATTACGAATTGCTTTGGGGAGCGACGTAGAGAGTAACGTTTCTGCCTTCAAGCTGTGGCTTTTTCTCTATAACAACAGGCATGTTTTCCATATCCTGAACAAACTTATTAGCCAAATCAAACGCCAAATTTGAATGCTGCATTTCTCTACCACGTAACATTACAACAATTTTAACCTTATTACCTTGAGCAATAAATTTTTCGATACTTTTAATTCTAACCTGATAGTCGTGTGTGTCTATCTTATATCTGATTTTAATTTCTTTAACATCTACAGTATGTTGTTTTTTCTTTGCTTCTTTTGCTCTTTTTTCAAGTTCGTATTTATATTTTCCGTAATTAAGAATTTTTGCAACAGGAGGTTCCTGATTAGGATTTATTAAAACTAAATCAAGATCAGCATCATATGCCATTTGCAGAGCCTTTGAGGTTGCTATTACGCCGTGATTATTGCCGTCTTGATCTATTAATCTTACTTCTTTGGAACGAATTCTTTCGTTCATAATTGCCTTATTGTTCTTGTTGTCGTTTTGTGCTATTGTCCTGTCTCCTATATTTTTACCACGAGAAATATTCTAGCACAAAATTTAAAAAATTACACCTTTATAGTTTTTTACTAATTGTAACAATATGTAAACTTAAAAAATATTAGCTTAAACGCTTTTAAACAAAGGTTTTTGAGATTTGCTATCATTTTTTTGATTAAAGTTTTAGCATAAAAATGTCGATAGTATATACACAAGATATAAGGAGTTATTTATGATTGAAGAGAAATCAGCTGAAGTACAAAAGGTCTTTTTTGAAGTAGACAAGGGTGAGTATGTTAATTTTGACATGACATTACCATTACAGATTTTATTTGAAGATGTAATGTCCTTTGTTTCAAAAACTGATTTGTAAGAAAATGAACTTTTTATTAAAAAGAATCGTCTTATAGACGATTCTTTTTTTGTTACAATGTGTAGTAAAATGTCTATGTTCATGCAACAATAAACTCATTAAAATGTTGGAAAGAGGGTATTTTATATGAAAAAACTTGCAATCTTAATATGTGTTGTATCTCTAACGTTACCGGCATTTGCAGGGTTTAAAGAACATTATGATCTTGGTCAGCAATATTTATCGAATTTTCAATATTCCGGCGCTATAACAGAATTTAAAAGTGCATTGAGAATTAATTATCTTGACAATTCTGCCAGAGTAGGACTTATCAATTCATATTTAGCCCGCGGAACATATTATGCAAACACGGAAAAAGAATATAACAAAGCTGCAGATGATTATAGAGCTGCTCTTTTTTATTTAATCTACTATCCGAACGCAAATCAGGTTAAAAATTCATCTCAAGCGATTGTTCAAGTAACATCCAATTTAAACAAATGTTTAAGCACGGCAAATTTTGATACTTCTGCTAAAAACCGTTATGAAAAAGCAAAACAATTAAGAGCAGAAGGAAATTTCGCAGCTGCAGGATATGAATTTAATCAAACATTGAGTGATATGACATATCAAAAAGACAGTTTTCAGCAAACGGGTGATATAATGAAACTGCTTGGAAACGAAGCAAAGGCTGCAGAATATTACAAAAAGGCCGTTGCGGTTGCACCTAACGATATTCAATTGCGTCTATCTTACGCAAAAATATTGGACAAATTGGGACAAGAAGACGAGGCAGTTAATGAATATAATTATATTTTAGCAAAAACTACGGACAACAAAGAACTTTTATATTCTCTTGAAAGGATTTACAAAAAGAAGCTTGAAGATTCCCCAAATGATGCAAATCTTGCATCAAATTTAGGTGCTATAATGCAAAAACAGGGTAATTTTGATGATGCCTTGAGATATTACTCAAAAGCAGAATATTTAGATCCTTCAAATACAACAACAAGAATAAATGTAGGAACATTATATCAGCAAAAAGGTGATTATAAGACTGCAATCACGGCATATGACTCTATTTTGATATTGTATCCGGATAATGTGGAAGCAAATTTATATAAAGCACAATCATTGGGAAAACTTGGCAAAAATAAAGAAGCTTCAGACATATACAAAAAGTTATTGGCAAAAGATCCGAACAATGAAACTATTCAGGCTGAAATGATAGGTATGGTAAGAAATACTATGTCACCACTTGAATTTGTGGACTATGTTAAGAAAAACAGTCCAAATAATGCTTCAAATCTTATATACGATTATGCCCTTGATTTACATAAACAAAACAAAATTAACGATGCAATTTCAATGTACTCTGAAGCATTAAAACTGGATTCTGATAATGCAGAAATTTATGTAAATATGGCAATTGCACAAAGCCAAAATCAAAAGTATAATGAAGCTTTTGATATTTTAAGAACTGCAGAAAATAAATTTCCTAACAATTCCCAAGTTCAAGAAACTCTAAATAATTTAACCGCTGAAGCAACAAACTTAAAATTGGATACTGCAGCAAATTTCTACAATAACAAAGATTATGAAAATGCAATAAAGGAATATTTGGAAATCAAACCTGCAACTTCAGCCACAATGCTTGGTGTTGCATCAGCATACCAAAACTTAGGTAATAATGATAAAGCAATTGAATATTACAAAGAAGCTCTAAATCTAGCTCCGACAAATTCCGATATTGCATACTATATTGCAGCACTTTATGCTGAAAAGGAAGATATTGAATCTGCAAAAACATATGCTGAAAAATCTGTTTCTTTAAACAAAACCAATAAAGAAGCTGAAGAATTATTGGCAAATATAGAAGCACAATTGGATTCCCAAAAAATTGATAAAGCAATAGCATTGTTTGACGAAGAAAAATATGATGAAAGTTTGACATTATTAAACCAAATTATTTCAAAAGATTCAAAAAATGCATACGCTTTATATTATAGAGGTATGATTTACGATACTCAAAAGAAATACTATGAAGCAATAACAGATTATAAAAAAGCAATTTCCGTCAATCCCGACCTTTTAATCGTAAACTACTTAATCGGAATTGATTACGATATGCTTGAAAAATACAAAGATGCAATGAATTATTATAAAGCATTTACTGCAACATATTCAGAGGAAGATGATTTCCTAAAATATGCAAAAACCCGAATTGATGAGCTGGCACCGTATGTCAAATAGAATAAACACACTAATCCAAAGCAAAGTTTCACTTGCGCCAATGGCAGGTATTACCGATTATGTATTAAGAAGTTTAGTTCGAAAACATTCAAAAAACTGTCTTTTAACAACAGAAATGATAAGTTCCGAATATTTGGCACAAACACTAAACGGCAGAAGTGGAATTGAAATTTTAAAACGTGACGACAACCATTCTCCAATTTCATATCAAATTAGTGGTCACAAGCCTTTTATGATGAGGCAAGCTGCAGAATTTTTGAACAATTATGCTGATATGATTGATATAAATATGGGATGTCCCGTAAAAAAAGTAGTTGGCGGGCAAGACGGTGCTGCTTTAATGAGAACACAAAAGCTTGCATCTGATTTGGTAAAGGCTGTAAAAGACGGTTCTGACAAACCTGTAAGTGTCAAATTCAGATTGGGATATACCGCAGAAGAAATGAATTATGTAGAATTCGGTCAAGCTATGCAAAACGCAGGAGCAGAGTTTATAACAATTCATGCAAGAACCCGTTCTCAGATGTATTCAGGAAAAGCCGATTGGGCAAAAATAAAAATATTGAAAGAAAACGTTGATATACCTGTCTTTGCAAACGGAGATATAACATCTATTGAAGATGCAATCAACTGTTTGGAAATAAGCGGTGCAGATGGTGTCGCAATCGGCCGTGGTGCTTTGGGAGATCCTACTTTAATCGGAAGAGTTGAACATTATTTTTTGACAGGAGAAAAATTACCGATTCCGCCGCTTAATGAAAGAATAGAAATGCTGAAAATTCATTTGAACGAGGAAATAAAATTGAGAGGTGAAAATGTAGGAATAAAATTTATGAGAAAATTTTATCCATACTATTTATCAGGATTTGAACACGCAAAAACATTGAGATCAAGACTAGTTCTTGAAGATTCATATAACAATATTATAAATATATTAAAATTTGATGCATTAAAAAGCCCCATTTAAGGGGCTTTTTTTATTGAACGTTCGCTTTTTCTTCTTCAGAAACACCTTTTATTGTCAGATTTACTCTTCCTTTGTCATCAATTTTGATAACTTTTACAATAACTTCCTGACCGATTTGTAAATGAGGTTCAATTGATTCTATTCTCTCGTTGCATACTTGAGAGATGTGAACCATACCGTCCTTACCCGGTGCAAGTTCTACAAATGCGCCGATAGGAATAATTCTTACAACTTTACCTTTCAAAACCATACCTTGTTCAGGTCTGAATGTAAGTTCTCTAATCATTCTTTTTGCGATTTCAGCACCTTCTTGGTCGTTAGATGTAATTGTTACAACACCATTATCTTGAATGTCAATTTCAGCACCTGAAGCATCAATAATTTCTCTGATTTGTTTTCCGCCAGGCCCAATTACGGCACCAATATCTTCAACAGGGATAGTCATTGTCGTAATACTTGGAGCGAAAGGTGATAATTCCTTAGCCGGTTCAGTGATGACTTCTCTCATCTTGCCTAAGATATGTAATCTACCTTCTTTAGCTTGGAATAAAGCTTTACGTAATGTTTCATTCGGAATACCTTTTGCCTTCATATCCATTTGAAGTGCTGTAATTCCGGTATCATTACCTGTAACTTTAAA
>CACYCU010000059.1 GCA_902772945.1 uncultured bacterium
ATAAGAGTACCCTTTGTAATAAATTTTCTAATATATAGTGTACTTGCAATAACCGAAAATCCGCATTGAGGAATTATAGCAGCTAAACTGCCGATTGCAGGTGCAGCTTTTTCGGATTTTTTCATAAAGTTGTTTATTTTTTCCGCATAAAAAAATTCAATTACCTCAATTATAAAAAACACTATAAACAAAAGCGGAAGTATATGAAAACTGTCAATTATTGCATCCGCTAACCATTCAGGCATTCCAAAACCTTCAATTATGGAATCAAAACCCGAAAACAAATTTTCATTAAATTCATTTATACTATTTATAAAATCTATAAGCATAATTATAGCTTCTCCCGAGTTTTCTTTGATTTTTTATGATGTTCTTCAGGTTCATCACAATCTAATGCTTCAACAAGATGTTTTATCAAATCATCAGAATGGTAATGAACAGCATGTTCAGACTTGTGGTGAATATCAATTATATGGTAATGCATTGCCATTTCAACTTGAATTAATGCCAAATTATAATCATATAAGCTTTCTACATATTTTAGCATTTCTTCTACATATTCTTTTCTTGAATTTTGTAATGCTACATAATCTACAGAACCTGATTTGTATTGTTTTTCAACATAATCCAAATTTTCTTTCGCTTCATTTGCAGATGCAAAAGCAATCGGAATTTGTCTTTTCGCTCTGTCAACATTGTTAAAAGCTCGTTTTACTTCAAAATACAAATCCTTTTTAAACAAATTTATTTCATTTTGTGCGATGTTCAATTCAGCATCAGCCCCTTTTATACTATGATGCAGCTCCATCAAATTGACTGATGATGACAAATTTACACCAACATTGAAACTGTTGTTTGTTGTTTGATTTGTATTATATAGACCATAACCGACCCCTGCCGATAAATCAGGGAAATAAGTCCTTTTAATAAATTTTAAGGATTGTTCCATAGCTTTTCTTGTAGAAATAAGGACATTTAAATCCGGACTGTTTTCATAAGCCATTTCAACAGCCTTTTCTATCGGAAAATCTAATTTCTCTTCCACAAAAGTTCCTTGAGGAATTTTTGATGTGAATCCTGCATTCAAATTAAATGTTGGTGTATTTTTAATAGTATATAAAGGCTGACCATCCAAATACATTGAATTATTCAAATCAACAATAGCATTTCTCAAACCGTTTTCAGCATCAACCATTTTTACCTTTGCTTGAGAAAGATAGATTTTTGCTGTTGTTTTATCAGGTTCTTTTTTGGCAAGATTTACAAATTTTTCATTTATATTTAAATTTTCTTTCCAAACAGCACCCATCGCCTGTTCTTTCAAAACATTATAATATTTTGCTTTTACATCAAACAAGGTTGCGCACAAACTGTCCATAAACTCATATTCTGCACCGAGTTTATAAAATTCTTCCATTTTTATAAAAGCTGTCGTTTTACCAAAATTCCAAATCAGTTTGTTAACAGTAACACCTACATTTGGTAGTTCTCTGTAATGTGAATTGTAATATATATTATCCGAATTGTTTTCATTATAAAAACCCACACCTGCTGAAATTACCGGAAAATATTGTGATTTTGCAATTCCAACACGACTTTTGGCTACATCTAGATTATATTTTTGCCTTTTTACTTTTGGACTGTTTTTAAATGCAGCAGCAACGCAATCCGTTATAGACAAATTGCTTCCGTCTTTTATTTCTACAGCATGTTTTAAAAGTTCTTCCTCAATGGCAAATGTTGCTTCTGCGAATAAAAATAGAGCAAATACCGCACAAAAAATTCTCTTCATCTTCATAACAAAAAAATTATACTACAAACATAAATTATAACACATTTTAGGCTATTGCTTTTAAAATTTTGTTATGCGATAATATTGCTAAGATTGTAGTCTGGTGTAAACAATCATATAATAAGAATAGGAGTTTGAGATGAGTGTAGGAACCTCAATCGACACAAGGAAGTTAGATGAAATTATGGAATCATACGACTATAATAAGTCTAATTTAATTGCGATTTTACAGAAAGTACAGGAAGTTTACCGATATCTTCCTGAAGATGCAATGATTTATATCGGTACTAAAATGGAAGGATTATCCCCTGCAACAGTATTTGGGGTCGCAACTTTTTATGCACAATTTTCATTGGAACCAAAAGGCAAATATGAAATAAGAGTTTGCGACGGCACAGCTTGCCACGTTAGAGGCTCAATGCCGGTACTCAATGCTATAAGAAACAAATTAAATTTAAAAGAAGGTCAAGTAACAAGCGACAACGGTTTATTCTCACTTGAAATAGTCAGTTGTTTAGGTGCTTGCGGACTTGCTCCTGTTTGTGTTGTAAACAACAAAGTATATCCGCAAATGACCTCTGATGCCATAAGTACTATACTTGATACACTTATTAAAGAGGAGGCATAATGGGTTTAAATATTAATATACTTGAAGAACAAAAAAAAGCACAAGAACATATTAAAGAACAAGGACTTAGAGTTCTTGTATGTGCAGGCACAGGATGCGTTGCTAATGGTTCATTAAAAGTAATTGAAAAATTCAGAGAACTCGGCGCTAATGTTTCAACACTTACAGATTACGATAAAATGACAATCGTTCCAACCGGATGCCACGGTTTTTGTGAACAAGGCGTCTTGGTAATTCTGCCTGACAAACATGTTACATATGTTAAAGTTAAAGAAGCAGATGTTGAAGAAATATTTGAAAGTCACATAAAAAACGGTGTTCCCGTTGAAAGATTATTATACAAAGATCCCAAAACAGGCGAACATGTTCATAAAAATGATGATATCAACTTTTACGCTAAACAAACTCGTACTGCCTTGAAAAATTGCGGTAAAATTAACGCTGAATCTGTAGAAGAAGCAATAGCCGTAAGAGGATATGAAGCTTTAGCTAAAGTTATTGAAGAAAACAATCCTGACGGCGTTATAGATACAATAGTAAAATCAGGTTTGAGAGGCAGAGGCGGCGGCGGATTTCCGACAGGGATGAAATGGAAATTTACTGCAGCAAACAGAGGTGGTAAATCCTATGTTGTTTGTAACGGAGATGAAGGCGATCCGGGCGCATTTATGGACAGATCCGTTATGGAAGGAGATCCGCACAAATTATTGGAAGGTATGGCTATCGCAGGTTTTGCTGTTGGCGCAGACGAAGCATACATATACGTTCGTGCAGAATACCCTCTTGCTATTAAACGTTTGAGAAAAGCAATAGCTGACGCTGAAGATAAGAATTTACTCGGCAAAAATATAATGGGAAGCGATTTTTCTTTCACTATTCACATTAAAGAAGGTGCAGGAGCTTTTGTTTGTGGTGAAGAAACAGCATTGATAGCTTCTATAGAAGGTGAAAGAGGAATGCCGAGACCAAAACCGCCATTTCCGGCAAACAAAGGTTTGTTTGGCAGACCGACATTGATAAATAACGTTGAAACTCTTGCTAACGTACCGTTAATTATCCTTAACGGAGCTGAATGGTTTGCGCAAATGGGATGCGAAACATCAAAAGGTACAAAAACATTCGCTCTAACCGGAGAAGTTAACAACACAGGTCTTATTGAAGTTCCAATGGGAACAACATTGAGAGAAATTATATTTGATATAGGCGGCGGAATTCGAGGCGGCAAAAAATTCAAAGCCGTTCAAATAGGTGGTCCTTCAGGAGGTTGCTTAACTGAAGAACATTTAGACATTCCAATGGATTACGACAGCTTGATTAAAGCCGGAGCCATGGTTGGTTCAGGCGGATTGGTAGTAATGGCTGAAGATACTTGTATGGTTGAAGTAGCAAGATTCTTTATGAACTTTACTAAAAATGAAAGCTGCGGAAAATGCGTTCCTTGCCGTGAAGGTACAAAAAATATGTTAAAAATATTGGAAAAAATCGTAGCAGGCAAAGGTGAGCTTTCTGATTTGGATTTGCTTGAAGAACTTGCAAATACCGTAAAAGACGGCTCATTATGCGGATTGGGCAAAACAGCCCCAAATCCGGTTCTTTCAACTCTAAAATATTTCAGAGATGAATATATAGCACATATAGTTGACAAAAAATGTCCTGCAGGCGTTTGTACAGCAATGAAGAAAGTTGTTATAAACCCTGATTTATGTAAAGGATGTACAAAATGTGCAAGAACTTGTCCTGTCGGAGCTATTGAAGGAACAGTTAAAAATCCTCATCACATTGATCAAAGCAAATGTATTAAATGTGAAGCTTGTTTAAAAAATTGTCCTTTCAAGGCAATAGCTCTAGAGTAAGCATAGTCACTTCGACCACTACTCAATAATTAAAAATAAAGGAATTATAAAAATGACAGAAGAAAATAAAAAAACATTATTCATAGAAGGAAAAGAAGTCGAATTTACAGATGAACCTAACTTGCTTGAAGTAATTCGAAAAGCAGGTATGAATGTTCCTACATTTTGCTATAGACCTGATTTAACATCATTTGGCGCATGCAGAATGTGTGTAGTTGAGGTAGAATATCCGAACGGAAGAAAAATGATTAACTCATCCTGTACAATGCCGCCGGAAGCCGGCATTAAAGTATCTTTGAATACTGCAAGGACAAGAAGAATCAGAAAAACCGTTTTGGAATTGCTTCTTGCAAATCATGACAGAAAATGTCTGACTTGCGAAAGATCAGGTAATTGCGAATTACAACAATATGCTGAAGAATATGGAATCAGAGAAATCAGATACGCAGATAAAACAGATTTTCTCCCGATAGACGATTCCAGTCCTTCATTAGTCAGAGATCCTAACAAATGTATACTTTGCGGAGCTTGCGTAAGAGCTTGTACAGAATTTCAAGGTCATTCAGTTTTAGGATTTGCAAACAGAGGCTCAAAAACAGTTGTACAACCAATGAACGGAAGACCTTTAGGACAAGTTGATTGTGTAAATTGCGGACAATGTGTTGCAGTTTGCCCGACAGGAGCTTTGACAATAAAATCAGATATTGAAAATGTTTGGAAAGAAATAACAAATCCGAATAAAAAAGTTGTTGTTCAAATGGCACCGGCAACACGTGTCGCAATAGGCGAAATGTTTGGGCTTGAACCTGGTGAAAATTCTATCGGTAAGATGAATGCAGCTTTAAGAAAAATCGGGTTTGATTTAATCTTTGATACAAATTTCTCAGCTGATTTAACAATTATGGAAGAAGCTTCGGAATTTTTAGGCCGATTAAAAAGCGGTGAAAATCTTCCTCTATTTACATCCTGCTGTCCTGCTTGGATTAAATATATTGAAACAGCTCATCCTGAAATGTTGAATCACTTATCAACCTGTAAATCGCCAATGAGCATGTTATCACCTGTATTGGTTGATTTGCTTCCGCAAAAACTGGGAATTGAAAGAGAAAATCTTGTAGTTGTTGCAATAATGCCTTGTACCGCTAAAAAATACGAATGTAAACGTGATGATTTAATGAGAAACGGTAAAGCAGATACTGACTTTGTAATAACTACACAAGAACTTGGCAGAATGATTAAAGAAGCAGGCATTAACTTTAATTCATTGGAACCTGAGCCAAATGACACGCCGTTTGGTGAATACACAGGTGCAGGCACAATTTTTGGAGCATCAGGCGGTGTTGCAGAAGCTGCTGTAAGAACAGCATATGAATTTGCTACAGGCGAAACTCTTGAAAATGTTGATATAAAAGACCTAAGAGGAACAACTAACAGATGCCGCGATGTTGAAATTGACATTAAAGGTACAAAAGTTATTGTTCGAGTAGTTTCAACTCTTAAAGAGGCAGAAAAATCTCTTCAAGAAATCAAAAACGGAACTGCAAAATTCCATATGCTTGAAGTTATGGCATGTCCTGGAGGTTGTATCAACGGCGGCGGCCAACCGCGAAGCTGTGATAATTCAAAAATTAAAGCAGAACGCGCTAAAGGATTATACAAAGAAGATGCTGAATTACCTCTCAGAAAATCTCACATTAATCCTTCAATCAAAAAACTTTATGATGAATATTTGGAAAAACCAAATTCACATAAAGCTCATGAGATACTGCATACTGTTTATAAAGACAAACTCGCAGGTTCTTATAAAGACATAAAATAATTAAAAAGCCCTCAATGAGGGCTTTTTAATTTTTCAAACAATTCTTCAAATTCGGGGAATGATATGTCTACCCATTCAAATCCGTTTATAAAAATTTCTTTTTCACAAATAAGACCTGCAACATATAGACTCATCGCAAGCCTGTGATCTTGATATGTTTCAACTTCACATCCGCCTTTTAAAGGCACTTTTCCGTTTATAATAAATCCGTCCTCAACTTCATCAATATCTGCGCCGAGCTTTCTCAATTCTGAAACAGTTGATTTTATTCTGTCAGATTCTTTATTTCTTAAATCCTGAGCATCCTTGATTGTCGTTGTACCAATAGCCTGAGTCGCAAGAACAGCAATAACAGGAAGTTCATCTATAAGTTTTGGGATAATCTCACCTTCAATTTTACAAGCTTTTAATTGCGAATATTCTACCTGAATATCTCCGACAGGCTCTCCTGATATTTCTTTTTCGTCAAGTATTGTAAGGTTTCCGCCCATCATTTTTACAACATCGAGAATCCCTGTTCTGGTCGGGTTCAGGCCTACATTTTTTAGTATTATTTTGGAATTTGGCACTATTAGCGCCGCAACTATAAAAAATGCAGCAGAAGATATATCACCGGATATTTCTATAGTTTTGGGTTCAAGTTCGGATTTTGATATTGTAACCGTATTTTTATTTGAATAAATATTTGCTCCCATGTATTTTAGCATTCTTTCCGTATGGTCACGCGAAATATACGGTTCAGAAAATACTGTTTTGCCATCACAGTTTAAACCGGCAAGAAGTATACAAGATTTAACCTGTGCAGAAGCAAGCTTTGAGTTATATTCTATACTATGCAAATTTTTTCCAAATATTTGAAGCGGAGATTTAAAATTTTCGGATTTTATATCTGCTCCCATAAGTGTAAGAGGCTCTATAACCCTTTTCATAGGGCGTTTTGATAAACTTTCATCACCTATCAAAACAGAATTAAAATTTTGCCCGGCAAGAACACCTGCCATAAATCGCATTGTCGTTCCAGAATTTCCGCAATCTAATTTTGATATTGGAGCAAGTAATTTTCCGGTTGAATTAATCTCTAGATTAGCATCAAAACTAGCATTAACCCCTAAATTTTTACATACTTCAAGAGAAGATAGAGGATCTTTTCCTTTAGAAAAATTTTTTATAATTGATTTTCCTTTTGCAAGAGAAGCCAGGATTACCGCTCTATGCGACACAGACTTGTCTGCAGGAATTGTTATTTCGCCTTTGAGACCTTTTAGAAAATTTTTAACAACCTTATTCATAAGAAAATTTTAGCACAAATTATATTTTTGTGATAATATTTAGATATAGAGAGGTGTCCGAGCGGTTTAAGGTGCAATCTTGGAAAGGTTGTGTGGGAGCAATTCCACCGAGGGTTCGAATCCCTTCCTCTCTG
>CACYCU010000060.1 GCA_902772945.1 uncultured bacterium
GTAAAACTTGACGGAATAGGTTTTTTCTTTCTGTTTATCTGGCTTTTATGTTTGCAGGTATTTTTTGATAAAGGTAATAATGCGGACTGGTTTAATGCAACATGGATAAGATGGATTTTTACGATTTCTTGTATTTCGGGTATTTGTTTCTTTATATCACAGGCAACAAGAAAAGAAACTCTTGTTGATTTGAGCGTTTTGAAGAACAAAGAATTTTTAATCGGTACATTTATACAAGTTATAATGGCGTCTGTTTTATATGCATCAATTGCAATATTACCGCAATTTTTACAAAGTATGATGGGGTATACTGCTTTTTTAAGCGGAATGTCTATGATGCCACGAGGTATCGGAAGTTTAACAGCAACAATTGTTTGTGCATTTATTGCTGACAGAGTTGATAAGAGAAAACTTGTAATTGTCGGTTTGTTATTTTTGGGTTCAGCGGGTGTTGCATTCGGATTTTTAAATTTACAAATTGCTCAAATAAATATTATGATACCTAACTGCTTGATGGGTTTTGGGTTAGGACTTGCAATGATTCCCATCATCAATTTGTCTATGGAAACTCTTTCTAACCAGCAGATGACAAATGCAGCAGGTTTGCAAAACTTGTTTAAAAATATTGGCGGTGCTATAGGAACTTCTTTAGTTGCAACAATGCTGACAAGATTTGCTCAAATACACCAATATATGATGGTAGGAAAATTAAACGATTTGAATCCGGTATTTGTAGAACGAGTTCAAGCAACTACAGGCGCATTAATGCAGTATACAAGTTTTGATGTTGCACAGCATATGGCACATTACAGCCAATACGGAACATTGATAAAACAAGCAACACTTTGGGCATTTATGGATTCTTTCAGAATTTTCGGAGTACTTTGTTTCGGTTTAATTCCATTGCTATTTTTATTTAAAAAGAGTAAAAGCAGATAATTAGATATAATAAAAGAAACCGCCAGCTTGTGGCGGTTTCCCAATTCAGTATTTTTATTCGTGGCATCCGAAAGCAATTGTAATATGTTCTCTCGGGTTGACTGCTGAAATTTTGTAACCTCTCGGGTCAACAAGATAAGCAAATTCATCGCCGGTAGTCTGGAACAGCCCCATAGTACCTGAAATAGCTGTTCTTGTAACATCTACAGGAGCTTTAACTGTTTCCCATATACCGTCACCTAAATTACGAGCGGCAGCACCGAATTGACCTTGGAATACGTGACCTAACATATAACCTGCGTCATTAGATACGTTTTCTACAGCATTACCAAGATTTGTAACAACACCGCCTACAGTTCTTCCGGCAACACCAACTAATGAACCGGCAAGAGTAAATGGCATTTCTACTAACCTTGCAACAGGATTAACTTGTTTTGACTTATTAACCTGAGCTTGCAAAATTTGTTTTGGTAATTTTGTCTTACAATCACCATTTTGAATTTCTGTAAATGATAACTTCAACGCACCTTTGTCACAGCCTGATGGTCTGATAACTTCAACCAATTGACCTGTTACTGTAGCACCTGCAGGATATGTAACACCGTTTATTGTTACATCTTCAAGAGTATTGGCTCTAAAGTATTGACCTACGTGTGATGATTTGGCTGTTAATTGGTCAATCATTTTAATTTTAAGTGTAGGGATTTTTACGATTTGTTCTTCTTCCACAAACGCATTTTTATTTATCGGACAAGCCGGACAAATATTATTTGCTGTTTGAGGATTTGTATCGTAACCCAAAGCTACACGTACCGTCTGCATCATAGAAGCCACTTCTGCACGAGATGCTTCCTTATTAGGCATAATCATATTAGGATTAGGCATATCTTTCAATGCACCGTTTTCAAGAGATTTTGCAATAGGAATT
Organism: uncultured bacterium; assembly: GCA_902772945.1. Classification (GTDB taxonomy): domain Bacteria; phylum Cyanobacteriota; class Vampirovibrionia; order Gastranaerophilales; family Gastranaerophilaceae; genus Stercorousia. The sequence continues at coordinate 1,868 of CACYCU010000060.1, forward strand.
CTTGCCCAACCGGGAACTGATGCACCGTCAGCATAGTGACTTAAGATTTCATCAGCCTTGCATTGGTCAATATCACAAGTCATACCTTTAGCAATTGTAGCTAATGCTTCTGCTCTTGTTACAGGACTGTTTGGTCTAAAGTTACCGTCCGGATAACCTTTAAGTAAGTCTTCGTCAACGGCTTTTGCAATTGAACGGTTAGCCCAGTTGCTCATCGGAACATCCTTAAACATACCTGAACGCGGCATATCACATTGATCTAAGTTGAAACCTTTAACCAATATTGTCGCAAATTCAGCACGTGAAATATTTCTGTTTGGTTTAAAATATCCGTCCGGATAACCGACAACAACATCATTTATTGCAAGTTTGTCAATGTCGCATGCTGCCCAAAAACCGTTTGGAACGTCAGGGAATTGGCATCCTCCGAGATTTGCAGCCGCACCTGTTGTTTGCATAATTTGATTAGGGATTTCGTACGGCACGAAAGACTTTTTTACTGCATCAATTGAATTTGATGATTGAAAATCTATCGGACAATTGTTACCATCCATCAATCTTTCATTTCTTTCAATTGGAATTCCGTTGTATCTGTTAGGCATTTCATTAAGACAGGGCAATTGAGCAGCTGCACCTGTTATATTTCCGTCAGTTGCAACTGTAGCACCGCTGATTTCTGAAGACAATGCACGCGGAGTATATGCAAACGGAGTATCTGTTGAGAATATAGAATTTGCAGGATGACCTACGTAATTGTTAGTTCCGTAAATTGCATTTGGGTAGCCGTACACTTGTTTCATATCACGCCTGTCCGGTTTGCCTGTTTGCGGACATACCGCACATGCCGGATCTGCCGGTTTGTCGCAGCTTATTTCATCCGGACATCCGCAATCTGATTTTTTAGGCGGATCGCAAGGGTCGCAGTTGTGATCTTCTTCTTTTTGACAATCACAATTTGGCAAAGCTTTTTTACATTTTGAGCATGTATTTGGCTTTGCTGTTTCACATGGACAAGCAGGACCTGTAACAACAGGTAACGCTTCTTGGCATGGAGCCGGTGTTGTCGTACAAGGACAAGCCGCCATTGCCTGACTCAAGGAACACGTTGCTATTCCAACGGCAATCGCAGCTGCCACTGATAGTTTTTTAATAGTCATTTTTTAACCTCCTTGTGGGGTTTTTTTTCTAAAAAACCGCAAAAACTATAATTTAACTTGATACTAAATTATGTACTTTATTTGATTGGTGAAACATTCCCATAAGAGGTTATTCACTCAGGCTATTTGAAAGGTTGAATAGTTAAAAGGTTTAGGATATAATTCAAAAGAGGTGTTTATGAAGAAGTTATTTTTAGCATTATTAATATTATGTTTATTTATCTGCGGATGCTCTAAAAAAGAAAAGCCAAAAGACGATTTAACAAAAATAACTGAAAGAAACGAACTTATTGTAGGCGTTCGTGATGACACCATGCCCTTTGGTTTTAGAGATAAAACCGGAAACCTTGTCGGACTTGATATAGATTTAGCAAAAATAATCGCCAAAAACGTTGTCGGAAATGAAAATAAAATAAAATTTGTTCCTGTAACAGCATCAAACCGTATTGAAAAATTGAGTTCCGGAGAAGTTGATATACTAATTGCAACAATGTCAATTACAGATCAAAGACAACAAATCCTTTATTTTTCATCACCTTATTATATAGCAGGACAAGCTATTTTGACAAAAAAATCAAATAATGCAACCGGCTTGAGAGATTTTAAGGGTAAAAAATTAATCGTTGTCTTTGGTTCAACAAGTGAAAGAAATTTAAAAACAAATGTTCCCGAAGTTGAAGTTATCGGCTTTAAAACATATACAGAAGCATATAATGCTCTAAAATCAGGAAAAGCTGACGGGATAGTTTCTGATGATACTATTTTAATAGGCTATGCCTTAAATGATACAACTTTAAAAATTTTACCCAAACGCTACTCACAAGAACCATATGCCATAGCTTTCAGAAAAGAAAAAGAATCCGAAAGACTCCTTGAAAGAGTAAACTATATTATAGATAACATGGAAAGCACCGGAAAGTTACGCAAACTACAAGAAAAATGGGGAATAAAACAATAATCTTATTTTACAATCATAAACGATTTTAAACTTCTGCCTGCACCATCACCTTTTGTAGAAACAACATCGTATTTGTTCAAATAGTTCATTGATGTTGAACTTCCGCCATCAAATGTCATTGCCCTGTCCCAGCCAAGTTTTTTAACGTAATCATGAACTTCATACAAATCCATAGGATTTTCATCCGTAATTATTAATATATGAGCTTCTCCATTTTTTATACCAATTACAGTTCGTGCTGTTTTATGCAAAACAGAACAGCTCTCTCTTACAATTTCACCATCTTTTTTTACAATAAAAAATTCTTCTTCAAGCCTCAACTGAGGATATACAAGCGGACCACCTTGCGCTGAAGTTATTATATTACAGCCAAAATCGACATCGCTTTTATGCGGAACTATTTCATAATGACGCTTTCCGTTATGACACTCAATAATTCTAAATTCTGTACGATTCAAAATTTTATCCAAATTTCGACGCAATATTGAATTTGCAAGCAAACTCTCATTCATAATAGGATCTTCAATAGTATTTCTATCCATTACAATATAAGAAATCGTTTTCTGGTTATTCGGATCAAAATATCCTGCATTAATTGTCAATTTTGCTTTTGCCCTTTGATGAGCTTCTTTATTAGTGATAAGACTGTCATTACTCATAAAGCTTATACGCTTTTTTATCTTTTCGCCTTTCAAAACAATATGATAAATGCCGTTATTATAGCTTATATCAATATTAGACTTTGCAAAAGACGGAACGGTTATAATAAATATACTCAAAAATAATATTAAAAATTTTTTCATATTATAAATCCTTTGATTTGTAAAAAGCTATTATAGCACACAAAAATGCAAACGGCGGAAATACTGCCGTAATAAACGGATGAAAAATTCCTTTTTCAGCTAACAAATCAAAAAACGGAAGTGTTATATAATAGAGAAATATACATCCGATTGCAATTGTAAAGCCTATCAAACGTTGTTCTCTCGGCTTGCTGAAGCCTAACAATGCTCCCAAAATTGCGAGAAGAACACAAACAAACGGATGGAAAAATCGCTGAAAATACTTGTTCAGCATATATCTGTATTCTTCATCCAAATTTTCTTTTTTTAATAGTTTGATATAACTTTTTAAATCTTTATTTGTTATTTCACGCTCTTTTTTTGTTGAATATGTCATTAAGGTAAAAGCATTTTGAGCATCTTCACCTTCAAGAATATTCATCTTATCTAAATTTTTAGTTCCGACATAAATACCGTCACTTGATATTTCATACTGAGTTATATCACTCAAAACCCATTTATCAGGATAATTTTTACCTGTTTTTGCATAATAAATATTGCTCAACTGGTGAACATCACTGTATAATTTTCTGCTAAAATCCAAAACAATGACGTTATACATAGTATCTTTAGAGAATTTTGATATTATAATTGCATTTGTCGGCACACCCTCTTTGTCTTTTTGAGTATATATATATTGAGTTGAAATATAATGTCCGTGTATTGCATCGGATTTTTTTTCAGAAAAAGGAATCAGCTTATCGCCTGTTATAAAACACAACCATGTAACAAATAAACTCAAAACTAAAACAGGAGCTATAATCCTTTGAAAAGACAACCCGACAGCTCTAAATATAGTAAGCTCAGAATCCTTACTTAATTTGTCAAACGTAAATAATGTTCCTAAAAGCAATCCGACAGGAAACGCTTTCCCTAAAATTTTGGGCAATTCGTATACAAGAACCAAAATTGCTGTTTTTACCCCATAATATCCGGAAAGTGTTCTTTTAATTGTATTTAAAAGCATTTCAGGTGCTATCCACACAACAGTAAACAGTAAAATTGCAACAAATGTTGTTACCAAAACCTGATTAAAAATATATTTATCATATATAGTTATTTTAGGAAGTTTCATATTACAATTCAAAATCCTTTCCTAAATAAAATTCTTTTGCAACAGGATCAACCGCTACATCTCTACTGTTACCCTGAATTTTAATCTTTCCGTCAAAAATAACATAAGCCCTGTCTGTAATTGAGAGAGTAGCTTTTGGATTGTGGTCTGTAATCAATATTCCAAGCCCCTTATCTTCAGAAATTTTTCTGATGTTTTCTTTAATATCTCCTATTGCTATAGGGTCAATTCCGGCAAAAGGTTCGTCAAGAAGCATAAAATCGGGACTTGCAGCTAAAGCTCTTGCAATTTCAACCCTTCTTCTTTCACCACCGGATAAAGAAACTGCAGCATAGGATCTTAATCTTAATATACCAAATTCGCTCAACAGCTCTTCCAATTTTCTCTTTTTTTCATCCACAGTCAACTTGTCATTCATTTCCAAAACAAGTTTTATATTATCTTCAACAGACAATTTTCTGAAAATAGAAGCTTCTTGAGGCAAATATCCTATACCTGCTTTTGCTCTTTCATTCATCGGCCAAGCAGAAATATCTTCTCCATCCAAAAATATATGACCTTTATTCGGTTTTATAAGACCTACAACCATATAAAAAGTAGTTGTTTTTCCGGCACCATTCGGGCCCAAAAGACAAACAACTTCGCCCTTGTTTACGTGGAAAGAAACATCATTTACAACACTTCTGTCCCCATATATTTTTATAAGATTTTTTGCCTCAATTCTCATTTACATACCCCTCTTTTAGAATTATTTTAATCGAAAAAAAACTATAAATCAAATTATATACTTGAATTTGCATACAAAAAAATATATAATCATTAATAAAGGAGAGCAATATGAAAAAACAAGCTTTTACATTGACAGAAGTTCTTTTAACTCTTGCAATAGTAGGAGTTGTGTCTGCACTAACATTGCCGACACTTATAAATAATTACCAAAACGATATCTACACAACTTCGTTACGAAAGGTGTTTAATGAATTATCGGGTGCTGCAGAACGATTTATGGCAGATGAACATATTGATAATTTTTATGAATCAGATATTTTGAGCGAAGACGGAATGAATGAATTCGCAGATAAATATTTAAAAATAGCGACTAAATGCGGAACAGAATGTTATTCAAATAATGAGTTAAAATCAAGCGAAAAATATCAAGATATGTCAAGAGGAAGCAAAACTGCTCCGCAAGGTACTGTTTGCTTAAATACTCCGAGCAGCGTTGTTATATGTATGTCAGAAAAAGATAACCATTTATGGTTTGATATTGACACTAACGGCAAAAAAGGCCCTAACACACTTGGCAGAGATGCATTCAGCTTACAAGTTTATGATAACGGAAATTTAATAAATGAAGACCTTGATGAATATGATCCTGCAAAATGCAAATCGTCAGATTGGAAAAAAGCAGAGCATTGTGTCGGATTAATTGTAAAAGGTAATTGGAAAATGAATTATTAAGTTTTGTAAATATATCTTGAGTATATGTTACATATATACCTCGTAGGGGAATACATGAGTATAAACCATTTTCTTTTTCTTTATTTTCTCCTACACACTAACCTTTTACCAAATTGGCCGTTCCCCTAAAGAGCGGCTTTTTCGTTATCTTTGGTCTTTTACTCTGTTCATAATTTCATCAAACTCTGACGCATCAAGAGTTTCTTTATCTAATAATTCTTTTGAAATAGCTTCTAACATATCTCTGTTTTCGTTAAGAAGTTTTTTAGCCTCATCATATTTTTCATCAACAATGCGCTTCATTTCTTCATCAATTTCAAAAGCTACTTGTTCTGAATAATCTCTTTGATGGCCAAAGTCCCTGCCCATAAATACGTTTTCCTGATTTTTTCCGTATGCCATGTTACCTAATTTGTCTGACATACCCCATGCAGTAACCATTTTACGGGCAATATTTGTAACGTTAATAAGGTCTTGAGAAGCACCGGTAGACACCCTGTCTTTTCCGTATACAATTTCTTCAGCAGCACGACCGCCTAAAGAAACAGTAATTTGTGCTAAAAGTTTTGCTTTGTTGGTATGAACTTTTTCATCTTTTGGTTTTGTCCAAGTTACACCAAGAGCGTAACCTCTCGGTATAATCGAAACTTTGTGAAGTTCGTCAGAATCATTCAAAAGTCTCGCCAAAAGTGCATGACCTACTTCATGGTATGATGTAAGTTCTTTGTCTTCATCTGTCATTACTTTACTTTTCTTTTCAATACCGGCAATAACCCTGTCTATAGAATTATCAATATCTTCCATAGAAATTTGTTCTTGATTATTGCGAGCTGCGAGAAGTGCTGCTTCGTTTAATAAATTTTGCAAATCAGCACCGGTAAATCCCGGAGTACGTTTTGCAAGAGTTTTCAAATCAACTTCTTCATTAAGCTTTTTATTTTTAGCATGAACTTTTAGAATTTGTTCTCTGCCTCTTACATCCGGAGCATTAATATAAATTTGTCTGTCAAATCTGCCCGGACGCAAAAGAGCATTATCTAAAATGTCAGGTCTGTTTGTTGCCGCAATTACAATAATATTTGTATTTTCATCAAATCCGTCCATTTCAACAAGCAATTGATTGAGGGTTTGCTCTCTTTCGTCGTGTCCGCCGCCTAAGCCTGCTCCTCTTTGACGACCTACAGCATCTATTTCATCAATA
>CACYCU010000061.1 GCA_902772945.1 uncultured bacterium
TATTATGATTTTCTGAATTATCAACCTCAAATTTGTCATATTTTATATCCATATCATCAGCAAAATTCATAACTTTTTGACAATAAGGACAACTGTCCATTACATATAAATCAACCATAAATTCTCCTTTCATGACATTATGATTTAATTATAAAAAATTTTTCAATGGTCATAAATCTAATATTTATGTTAATATAAAAATATGAAAAACATATTATTTGTATTTGGAACACGTCCTGAAGTTATAAAGCTTGCTCCCGTAATTTTAGAATTAAAGAAATATCCTGATAAATATAACACAATTATCTGTAATACAGAACAACAAAAGGAATTATCCAACCAAACATTAAACTATTTTGGTCTAAAAGCTGATATAAATTTAGATTGTATGAGAGAAAATCAATCATTGTCTGAGGTTCAATGTCGAATTTTAGATGGTTTGAACAAAGTTTTTTCCAAAGAAAAAATTGATGCAACAGTTGTACAAGGTGATACAATGACGGTTCTTTGCGGAGCTTTGTCCAGTTTTTATAACAAGATTCCGGTTTTTCATGTTGAAGCCGGACTTCGCTCTTATGACATTTTTGAGCCGTTTCCTGAAGAAGTTATGCGCCAAATGACTTCTCGTGTTACGGATATAAATTTTGCACCAACCGATAAAAACAGACAGGCACTTTTAAAAGAAAATATACCTGATGATAAGATTTTTGTAGTTGGAAATACAGTAATTGATGCACTTTTCTGTCTTACAGAAGAAACATTATCTAAGGCCAAAAAGTTTTATGATGAGAAAAATATTAAAATTAATGATAAATTAGTTTTAATCACCGCTCATAGACGTGAAAATCATGGAGAAAGAATTAACAGAATATTGGATGCAATTGAATATTTAGTTAAAAAATATTCTGACCATACCTTTGTAATTCCGGTTCACCCAAATCCTAACGTAAAGGATAAAATATATTCAAGACTTAAAAAATATTTAAATGTGAGCCTTTTAGCACCCCTAGATTATCCATATTTGGTTTATTTGATGAAAAATGCAAAATTAATACTCACTGATTCCGGTGGAATACAAGAGGAAGCTCCCTCTTTCGGTTGCCCGACACTTGTTATGAGATATGAAACAGAACGCCAAGAAGGTATTGATGCAGGAGTCTCAAAGCTGGTAGGAGCTGAATATCAAAAGATAGTTTGTGAGAGTGAAAATATTCTGTCTAAAACAAAGCAACTAACACGCCTTACTTCCCAAAATCCATATGGCGACGGAACTTCAGCAAAAAGAATTCAAGAAATAATAAAAAATTATTTTAAACTCTAGAAATTCTACTTTCGTAGCTTCTTATTGTTTCACCCTTTAAAACATGTTTTCTGTAACTTTTTAATTTATAATTCATACTTGGCAATGTTGCAACTTCTTTTTGAAAGTTTTTGTATAACTCTTTTTCTCTTTCTTTAAGAACTTCGTTCATGTCTTTTGTCGGCTGTTCCGAACTGATATTCTTTGCAGAATGCATAACTGCAAGAAGTATAGCAATTGAAATTATACTCCATAGCGTCTTTCCTTCGGCATTGTTGTCACTTACAGTTATTGGAGCAGAATCCGGCGTCTCAAATACTATATTTGCTTTTGAAATGTCAGGTGACTCAATATAAATTTTTAACTCATTATTATTTTCTTTTTGTATAACTAATCCGTCAATATCAGGAGTGTTTTTGTACAAAGTATCTATATCCGCTGACTGTTTTATTCCTTTTAGCGTTAATATAAGTTTGTTTTGTCCTTGAATATCTTTTTTCACTTTTGCAACAAAATCTGAGCGTAAAATTACAGTCTTATTACCATCCTGAGTTTCTATAACAACAGAATTTAGGTAATTTTCAGCGGCAAAAGCTGACATCCCAAGAAACAATATTAATATAACTATAATTCTCTTTAACATATCCTACCTCTACACATCTAACATACAATATTGTTTGCAAAGTAGCATCAATCTATGCGTCTATATTTTTAAACCATGTGGTTGATTGTTAAGCATTGTAACAAAAGATATGCATGCTGAAATTTGAGATTTTTTTTATTTTTTATATATATGTCACGAGAGATATAGGAGCTTATATGAACGGAATACTATACAGTAATAATTCTGAATCCAAATTGCATGGTGTACTTTGCCCAAAGTCATCTAAAGAATCTGTGGAAACCGCAGGCTCATTGGCAATGGGATTATTTAACAGCTTGTTTTCCGGTGATTGCTATGATGAATTTTCTTGCAGCAATCCATTTGCTGTAGATTACTCATTATATTCAGACTGTGGTGATTATGTTGCGTATAGCAGCTTTTTAAATAGTTTTTCTAATGCAATGTCTACATTGGGTTCAATGGGTGGTGAATGTTCCGCTTCATTTGGAGGTGGAGATTGCGGTTGTTGTTGTTCATCCGGAGGCTTTACTTCTGTTTGCTAAATTCGGATATATATAAGAATGTCA
>CACYCU010000062.1 GCA_902772945.1 uncultured bacterium
GCAGGAATGGCGGAATTGGCAGACGCGCAGGCTTCAGGTGCCTGTTCTATTCGGTTAGAGTGAGGGTTCAAGTCCCTTTTCCTGCAGTGGATTTCATCAAGTGCTATCCGGTGTTATCTGGATAGCATTTTTTATTGTAATTACGCGAAAAATTAAACCATCACTTATGTTAACACAATATCCCTACTACCATTGTTTTGATACTTGACCGCCAATGTTGGCGGTCAGATTGGCGGTCAGATTGGCGGTCAAAATTAGGCTGTTACCCAGTAATTTTGTAAAAATCTCGATTGTGCTGAAAAAAGTACAAAAGCCCGGAAAACCGGGCTTTTTTATTTTGGGAAAAAAGAAATTCAATTTCAAAAAAAGAGAATAATAAGCCAGAGCCTCACAGAATCAATTCTATCCTTCAAAAAGTGCTTGTTTGCGGAGATTTTCAAACATAACATGCTTCAAAGGTATATTTCCCTACCTAAAGAGGCAAATAGCCTAAAAAAGGCAAATAGAACACAATAAAAGACCGCTCGCAATTACACTGGCTTGAATCACGAGCGGTCTTCCGTCACCGATTTGAATAATAGCACTTGCAATAATTCATTGTCAACATAAGTTTTTCATCTTGTTTTGCAGAACCGGAAGAAAAGCAATTATTTTCTATACTTTGGATTCTCAAAAATATCAGCCGTATAATCGCAAACTTTAGTTTGACCTTCAGAATTAAGAAGTGTGAGCATAGAACAAATCTCACGTTCCTGATCCGACTTTATAACAATGGCCCCGTCTCTTAAATCAACTGGGAGAAGATTAATAAATGGCGTATCCAAAGCCATAGCAATATTTTCAAGTGTTTCTATTCGTGGCATCATTTTTCCATTTTCATAGGCGGTTATAGTAGCTTGTGAAGTTCCTAATATCGATGCAAGTTGAACTTAAGAAAGCTTTTTATTAATACGAGCTTTTTTTATATAAAGTCCAATTTCTTCCCGTCTATCACTTAATAGACGACTCTCATTAATGCTGTTTTTGTCTTTACTCAAATCCATATTACCCATTCTCCCCTTTAATAAATAATTTAGCATGTAAGTGGTTAAAGATAAAGAAAAATATATAAAAGTAGTTGAAATTAAATGGAAAACAGTTTATATTTAAATTAAAATACATCGAAAACACTTTAATAAAGGAGGTTAAAACATGAAAGTCGATGTAACAAAACTCAAAATCATCTCAGCCGAAAAAGGTTTGAATGTTCAGGCCCTGGCTGATGCATCCGGTGTTTCATTTACAACAATAGTCAATGCCAGATCCGGTAAGAAAGTATCTGAAAGAACCATTGTAAAACTTGCTAAAGCCCTGGGCATTAATGCAAGAGATATCATGAAAGAATAAGAAAGGAGGCCACCATGAGGATTTATAGAATTTACTTTAACCGAGCCGGTGATTATGAAGACTATGAAGCAAGAACGGCAAGAGAAGCTATTGAGCGTTACCAGAAGGAAACAGGACACTTCTATTACTGGGAGATAAGAATAGTAAAACAATAAAATGATACTTACGAGCAAAAATAAAAACATCTGCAAGGATTAGGGCCCTTACAGATGTTGAAAGGACTAAACCACCGAACACATTAGGGGATTAGTCTATTTAATTTTAGCAAAAAGTATTCTACTACGCAACAAAGGAATATAAGACAAAGCATTCAATATGCATATTCAAAGGAGAGATTGAAATATGATCGAGAAAACATTAAGCATGGAAGCAGCCATGAAGATATTTGAGGAAAATTCTATAGTTTTTAAGAGTAAACAGTATATACCTGATTATCGTGTTTATGAATTATTCGGTCTGGAAGCAGCACGCCATTTTATGAATAGATGTAAACACGATTCGTTCAAGGGTGTTATTGATTTTGCATGGATTGATAATGATTTTTATTTATTTACAATTACAGGATTTCTTGAGTTTGCTGCTTTTCACAACTTTTCTATCATCACAACAGAACGGAGCAAGTCACAGGTTATGACCGAGGTAGACCAGATGTATAAAGAAATGCGTTCCCAGATCCTGAAAGAGGATGAAGAAGGCAAAAGAGAGGATGAAAACAATGAAAATTAATGATATCCGGGATATTGCAACAGTAAGGATGGAACCGGAACGGGCACTAAGAAACCCGCATTTTAGATATCAGCATTACATGAGATGCTATTTAGATAGACCAGAAGATTTTTTAGTCGGTTATTCTGGTCACTCACTAATCTTTTCGGACATATTTTCTTACACTGAAATAGATGAGTATGAAAAACTTTTTAAGAATTTCGCTAAAGCAAAGGAGCTGGACAGCAGAGGCCAGGCTACACGCATGAAGAAAATTTCAAAGCTTTTCGGAAAACAGGGTGTATTAGCAGCCCTGAGGATGTTTAAAAACTGTCATTAAAGATAGTAGAAAAGAAAGACAACGGTAAACCAGAGATTTCTTTTATGCACGTTCTCCGGATCCGGATACAGGCCAACTTTAAAGGCTGTAAAATCCATAAGATAATTTGAAATAAAGCCCTTATTTTATAACTCAGCCCTGTTTTGTTAAAAAAATATAAAAAAATCAAAGCAGGGCGGTATTTTTATCTCTCCCAACGGTTAGAAAGTGAAGGGTATTTTTCTTATGACACCGAAAGAGAGGAGACAAAGAAAGATGATAAAACAAAACGGGGCCAAAAAACGAATTAAAAACAGTGTTAGTATTATCAGTAACATTATACGGAGTAAATAAAGTTTTGAAGAATGAAGAGAGGCGATAAAGATAGAAGACAAAAACAAAACGGGGCGAAAAAACGAACTTAAAACAGTGTTAGTATTATTCGTGACATTATACGGAGTAAATAAAGTTTTGAAGAATGAAGAAAGTGAGGATGAAAAACGACATGAGAAAGACCAAAGCAGTTGGAAATTTTGAAGGGATTCTTTTAGACCGGGCTACTTTTTATGCCTACTTAAATATGGGATCGCGTAACGCTGAAAAGATTGCAGAGGCTGCGGGAGCAAGGAGAAAGTTCGGGAAAAGTGTTAGGTACTATAGGCCAGCGATTGACGAATACTTAGCATCCGGGGCCAGTCAGAACACAGA
>CACYCU010000063.1 GCA_902772945.1 uncultured bacterium
ATGTCAATACTTTTTCAAAAAAATTTTTTATAAATATACAGGGGAAAATGATAGGGGATAATTATTATGGTCACAGCACTAGGCAGGCTGGCAACTTCTGTTGCCGCAAAATTTGGTTTATGTACTCGAAAAGCTGCAATAAGATTAGCTTCAGAAACAGGCTGCAAGCTTGTTGACGAAAGTGCAAGACTCGGTAGAAATTTGAATAATCAAGAAATCGAAGCGGTATTCAAACAAACTTTACCCAAAAAACTTAGACCAAAAATACTTGGTTCAAAAGAAGAAACTGTTAAACAAATGGCAAAACGTGGTCTTTCTGATGAATCTGCGCAAGAATTTATGTCGCATGATGAAATTTTTGGCGTTGCGTTGACTCATGGTGCAAAGAAAGCTCCGCTTTTTGTTGATATGAGTAATGTGGAAAAAATAGTCGGTAAAAATGATTTTGTGTTTGGCAATTCGTCAATAGCTCATGAACTTGAACATGCTATAGAATATAACAACAGATTAAAGAAAATTGTTAGCAGAAAAATAATTGGACCGATAATGATGAAATTTAAAAAAGATCCAAAAGCATTTTTAAAACAGATTAATAATGATAATTTAAAATTTCAGGAAAGTATTCAAAGATTGATTGGGCAGCCAGATGCAGAAAGATTAACAGGAATAAAATCAACTGTTGAACAATTGTCTAACGGTTCAAAAAAGAAATTGAAATTATTTAAAACATCTTTAAATCTTGAAATACCTGCATATACAACAGGATATAATGTAGAATTATACGGAGCAAAGAAATTGGGTTCATCCAGAATTTTCCAAGGACTTATTTTAAGGCAATATAAAGATACTTTTAAAATAGTTAAGCAAACTTAATGCAAAATTTTATCTCGCAGGCGTTTGAGCCCTGCGCCATAAAAATATTTTAACTGTTCAGGAAAATTCTCTCCAATATCAATAATATACATATCATGAACAATAAATGCTTTTATCAAGAACACGATTTCGGGGTTTTTTGACCAAATAACTTCCGGCATATCGTGTTTTTGGTTATCTGTTATTCCAAACAAACCTTCTTCATTATCTATTGCCAAAAATACAAATTTGCCGATTTTATAATGTTCTAAAAGAGGTATGCCAAGATGTGTAAAGGTTCTGCCAAAATTGCAGACAAAACTGTCATATTTTACTATTTTTACGTCAAGTCCTCTGTTGTATGCGTCCAAAAGGTGTTGTTCAAGATACTTAAAATCCTGTGAAAAAAGCGAAATATAAACAGTCTTTTTAGCGGATTGTATTAACTCAATTGCTTTTTCAAGAATTTTTGTTTTACCTGAAATATTCAAAATCGGTTCTGTATATTTTTCTTCTTTTAAATCAGGCAGTTTTTTGTCTAAATAATCTAATGTGGAATCTATTTTTCTTTTATATCTTTTGGTTAAATCTTTCGGTTTTATAGGGGTATAGGTTTGGGGTTTTGTATTTGATGAGACTGCAATATGCAAATTTTCTAATGATTTTAATGTATCATATGCCCTTGCTTGCGGAATATTTGCAAGTTTACTTATTTCATATCCCGTTGCAGGATGTTTTTTCAATAAAGCAACATAAACCTTTGATTGATATTCGTTTAAACCGATTTCTTTTAACTTTGAAATAATTTCATCCATAAAATGAGTTTAGCGGATTTTTTGAAATCGTGCAAGATTGACTTGAAAAATTTATCATGTAAACTTTCCATAGGAGTGTGTGTATGAAAATTCAAGCGGTCTCTTATTATTCGGTTAATTCAAAACCAAATTTTTGTCAAACAAATTGTATACCTCAAAAACCCGCAGCTAAAAAAGATGTTTTTAGACCTTCTTTTGGCGGTTATAGCAGCGCATTTGAGAATATTGCCGAAGCTTATATAAAAAGTGAAACTGAAGTCGAAAAATCATTTGACAAGTTGTTTAGATATATTATGCATGATTCTCAAATTCTTTGGAAACCGGGTTCATATGAATTTATGAGGATTTATCAAAAAGGAGGATTTAGAGGTTTAATGCATGAATTATGGACGGCAAATACCGATAAAAGTATTGCACCATTGATTAATAAAGCTGCAAAAGGTGATTTAATTCTTGCAAAAAAAGATGACAAACCAATCTTAAGCATTTTAAACTTGGGCCGACAAGGGTTTCTAAATACAATTTTTGATAATCAAAATGCTCCGAGAGAAGTAATTTTAACATTAAATTCTTCAAATAGTAAAAAGTATATTGAATTTAGTCTTAACAAAAAAGGCGGATACAGGATTTGTCAGAGAAGATCTGACGAACTTGTAACTACAACATTTCATCCTGAAACCGGCAACAGAAAGATAGTTGCTATACTTCCTGATGACGGAAATCCGAAAAGTATATATTACAAAAAGGACGGTTCACCTGACGGTTTGAAAAACTTTTTGTATGGAGAGTCGGCAACTTCTGCAATGGCTCAAAGTTTCTAATTTCCGTTAAATTTTTTTGATTGATTTTCTATTAAATCTTTATCTTCAAAATAGTTAATTTTCATAGCATTTTTCATTTCAGCAAGAGTTTTTTCCGCTTTTGATTTTGCAATTTTGCTTCCGTCTTCTAACATTTTGTAGATTGAAGGAATGTCTTTTGAAAATTCAATACGGCGTTCTCTGATTGGTTTTAGTACTTCTTCCAATACGTTATTTAAAAACTTTTTAACCTTAACATCACCCAATCCGCCTCTAACATAGTGTGCTTTAAGTTCATCAAGATTTTTGTATTCGGGAAGATATTTTTCAAAATATTCGTCTTTTGAGAATGCATCAAGATATGTAAATACTGTATTACCTTCCAAGTGTCCCGGATCTTCAACTTTCAGGTGAGTTGGGTCTGTATACATTGACATAACTTTTTTCTTAACTTCTTCTGATGTATCAGATAAATATATGCAGTTTCCGAGAGATTTGCTCATTTTTGCTTTGCCATCCGTACCCGGCAAGCGCATACAAGCTTGATTTTCAGGAAGAAGTATATTCGGTTCAACAAGAGTTTCTCCGTATACGTAGTTGAAACGATGAACAATTTCTCTTGTTTGTTCAATCATTGGAGCTTGATCTTCTCCTACGGGAACTGTTGTAGCTTTGAAGGCAGTGATATCTGCAGCTTGACTTATAGGATAAGTGAAAAATCCGACAGGAATACGTTCTTCAAAATTTCTCATTTGAATTTCAGTTTTTACGGTTGGGTTTCGTTTTAGTCTTGCAACAGTGACGAGATTCATATAATAAAACGACATTTCACAAAGTTCAGGGATTTGTGATTGAATAAACATTACTGATTTTTTAGGATCAAGACCGCAAGCAAGATAATCAAGCGCAACTTCAATGATATTTTGTCTGACTTTTTCCGGATTTTCCATATTATCTGTCAGGGCTTGCGCATCGGCAATCATAATATATATTTCATCATATTCACCGGAGTTTTGCAATTCTACTCTGCGTTTTAAAGAGCCTACATAATGACCCAAATGCAAGCGTCCTGTTGGTCTGTCACCGGTTAATATAATTTTTTTCATTTTTTCTCCCTTTTTTATAAATTATTCTACAACAATTATTGCCGTAAAATCAATTGCATAAAATTATTTACTTCATATAATATTAATATAACAAAAGGAGAGAAAAACATGTCAAGAAAACCAATTATTGCAGGAAACTGGAAAATGAACCTTCTTCAATCTGAAGCAAAATCAGTATTTGAAGGTGTTAAAGACTTTGTAAAAGACTATACAGCTGTAGAATTACCTACAATTGTAATAGCACCTGTTTTTACATCAATATCAGCAGTGCATTCTGTTGATTGCAATTGCGGCTGCGGCGGCAAAAAAATCTCAATTGCGGGACAAAATTGCCACTGGGAATCTTCAGGAGCTTATACCGGTGAAATTTCCGTTGAAATGTTGAAAGATGCAGGATGTGATTACGTTATTATCGGTCACTCTGAAAGAAGACAATATTTCTCAGAAACTGATGAAATGATTAACAAGAAAGCAAAAGCAATTTTGGCAGGCGGTTTAATCCCTATTATTTGCTGCGGTGAAACTCTTGAACAAAGAGAAGCAGGCGTTACCGATTCTTGGATTGCAGGACAAATTAAGGCAGCATTAGACGGAATATCATCTGATGATGTTGCAAAATCTGTAATAGCATACGAACCTATTTGGGCTATCGGAACAGGCAAAACTTGCGATTCTGAAGAAGCTAACAGAGTAATCAAAATGATTAGAAGTGTTGTATCAGAAGTTGCAGGTTCATCTGCTGCTGATTCAATCAGAATTTTGTACGGCGGCTCTGTTAAACCTTCAACAATCGAAGAACAAATGTCTAAATCAGATATTGACGGGGCTTTGATTGGCGGAGCTTCATTAAAAGCTGAAAGTTTAAATGAAATTATTGAAAAAACAATGCGGATTGCGAGTCTGGTGTAAAACGCTTTAGCGTTTTGCGCACACGAAATACTCAAGCAGCCAATAACTTTCATTGGTTCATTAGTTTTATAACAAATAAAAAACACTCCTTCGGGGGTGTTTTTTAATAATTTTCAATTTCAGAAAATTTTTCGGAAGATTCTTTAATAAAAGAATCAATTCTCAAAGGCAATTCATCACTTTTTAAATATTTTAAAATTTCTTCTTTTTCCCCTCTTTTCAGGACGAAAGAGTGCTTATTTTGTTCGTTTGCAGATTTAACAATAATTTCAAGCTCTCTTTCCTTTGGTCTTTCGTTGCCGAGAATAGAGTGTTTTATTAAGAGTTCAACATTTTTTATATTCAAGTCTTTATTTTTGTTAATAAAACTTGTTTTTAAAGGTGAAAAATCTCCATATTCAGGCACTCTGCGTATTGATTCATTACGCAGGTATTGAATAATATCAGTGATAAATTTATCTTTATTCATAGATTTTTTTTCTATTGGTTTGTATTTTTGTATATTGTTAATGCTGACAATTCTTGTCATTTTTTCTCCTGTATTTTACATAATTTATGCTGCAAGTGCAAATTTTTCATAATCTGCCTTTATAGCTTCCATTTTTTGTTCAACTTTATCAAGATTTTCAAATTTCAGTATAGAATAATCACGAAGTTTTTTCGGAAATAGCGGAAGTTTAAATGCGCTTTTAATTTTTCCTTCTTCATATTTTCTTATATATTTGTAGCAATCATGGATATATTTGTCATAAATTTTGTCTAAACCGTTTCGTTTTAATTTTGCTACTGCTTCTTCCACCGGTTCGAGGAATTTTTCTAATTCAGGAATATTTTTTCCGATATTTTTACCCATTCTCAAATCGTATGGGATGTGTTCAATTTGGGCATATTTGTTCATTATGTTACCACGAATTTGAAGTTCTCCTGCAATACCGTTAGAATGAATTATATTCATTTGGGCAGAAACATAACCGGATACGCTAATTTGGTCGGATTCAATTCTCGGAATTTCAATTCCTTTTCTTGCAGCTGCCTTTTGAATTTGTAAAAATTGTTCATCCGACAGATATCGTCTTGAGGCATTTGCATAGTTGCTTATTCTATATGGTTTAATTTTTCCGTTTTCAATACCTTTACATAAGTTGTCGGTAATTTTTTGAATAGCTTGCGGCAAAACATCATCAAGTACCAATCTTGTTCCGACTAAATCCCTTACGGTTTTTTTTGCTGCTTCAAGATCTTCAATATTTTTACCTTTTAAAACTTCTTTGCTTAGTTTGTCGTATATAGATTCAAAACTTTTGCTTCTGCATTTAGGTTCTATTCCAACTATATCAATAATATCTTGTTTAGCTGTTTCAGCTTGCTCTTTGCCCAATTTGGCAAGTGTTTGAGAATATTCTTTTAATGTTTCTTTTTGTTGAAGCCATTTTTGAATATTTTCTTTATTTAATGCCATTTTTTCCGGAGTTTTGTATGCGTTTAGAATTTTTTTGAAATCAGCTTTTTCAAGATTTTTAAAGTTCCTTTCCAAATAAACCATTTTGCTGTATGCATTTTTGTCGTAAATTTTTAAAAATCTTTCTAAAGAACCGCTTAAAATTTTATTTTCTACGGTTTTTATTTGACCTAGAGTTTTGCCTGCCGAGATTAGAGTAGAAAAATTTTCTTGTGCATCTTTTGGCAGGTAGTTGTATAATTTGCTGCTTTCTTTCTCGCTCAAATGAGTTAAACTTTTAATAAACTTGATATTTTTTTGTGCAGGTAAAAGTTTTGATGCAGTTTGTTTTAACATTGGGGTTATTGCAGCACCTTCAAGGCGTGCTGCTGTTCTTGCGATATTACCTCCGTTAGCAGTAAAAACTTTGCTTATAGCCATAAAATTCGGCATGAATATTTTCTCCTTTTTCCCCTGTATATATATAAAAATTTTTTGGGTTGAAAAATTGCTATAAAATTGACATAACTTAACATTTTATTTATAATTTTTAAGAAGGGAGTACACTATGGCACAACAATTTAATGCGCAAAATATAAAAAAAAGAATTTCAATATTAGTTTTTTTAAAAGGTTCAACAGCACCTTTAGTTTTGTACGTTGAAAATCCTGAAGAACTTTATGCTGAGCTTCAACAAGCAATAAAATCAGCAACAGCAAAACTTATTGAAAAAGAAACTCAAGGACCTTTAAAAAAAGTTTCGTTTGTATCTAATCAAATAGCTGCTGTTGCTATTCAGGAAGAACAATACGCAGGTTAATCATGGATTATAAAATCTTAATTGAAGACATTGAAAACGAACCCTCAAAATCCCTAAATTTCCACTTTGATGACAAAATAGAAGGAATTAATTCAGTCGGAAATATTTTGTCAGATTTGAAAATTACTTCTCTTGGTGAATTTGTTCAAGTGTGCGGAAATGTTAAAGGAATTTTAAAACTGGAGTGCGATTTATGTCTAAAAGAATTTGAATATAATCTTGATTTTGATATAAATGAAATGTTTGCAAAAAACGCTCTGCTAGATGAATACGGTCAGGAAACAGAGCTGTCTAAAGAACAGTTTGTGACCGATTTGAACGGAGAAGATGAGATTGATATTTATGACTTATTGTATCAATCTGTAATATTAAATTTACCAAATAAAAAAGTTTGTGGTATAAATTGTAATGGAGACAAATTTTTGAAAGAAGAAAATTTGTCCGACCCAAGGTTAGATGTTTTTAAAAACATTCAAATAGAACCGAAAAATAAATAGTAGTAAGAATAAAAAGGAAAAAGAAAAATGGCAGTACCAAAGAAAAGAACAGGACATTCAGCTCAAGGAAGCAGAAGAAGCAACTGGAAAGCTACAAAACCGGAAACAACAAAATGCCCTAATTGCGGAGCAACAGTTTTGGCACATACTGTATGTACAGCATGCGGAACATATAAAGGTCAACCTGTTAGTTTGAAAGACAGAAATGAAAAAGTTGTTTCTAAGAAAGAAGAAAAAACAGTTGTAGAAACTCCGGCAGAAGAAACGGCAGAAAAAGCTGAAGAAAAACCGGCAAAAAAATCAACAGCTAAAAAAACAACAACAGCAAAAAAAACAACTGCAAAAAAAGCAAAAGCTGTTGAAGAAAAAGCTGAAGACAAAGCAGAATAGTTTTTAAGTTTGATAAGCCATTGGCTTATCAAACTTTTCAAAACTTATAGAGGGAGATGTAATGACAAGAATAGCAATTGATGCAATGGGTGGTGACCATGCTCCTCACGAGATAGTTGCAGGAGCCGTTTGGGCTGCAAAAGAATATGGCGTGGCAATTGAATTGGTCGGAAAACAAGACAGAATAGAACAAGAACTTGATAAAATTTCTAACGAAGGTTTTATGACTGATTTGGGAAAGGGTGGCCCTGCAAAGCATCGTGTTAAAATTGATACATCAAAACTCGATATAAAAATTACTCATGCATCAGAAGTTATTGAAATGGGCGAAGCTCCCGGTCAAGCAATAAGAAAAAAGAAAAAATCATCTATTGTTTTGGCAGTTGATGCGGTTGCAACAGGCAGTTCTGATGCCGTTGTTGCAGCAGGTTCTACAGGTGCTGCGATGGCATCAAGTTTGTTTGGTTTGGGCAGAATTCCCGGTATTGACAGACCTGCAATTGCTGTTACCCTTCCGACAATTAAACAGCCTATTATTGTTATAGACGGTGGCGCAAACAGTAATTGTACACCGGAAATGCTTTATCAGTTTGCCATTATGGGTGCTACATTTTCTAAAAACGTTTTAGGTATCGAGCGCCCGAGAGTTGGCGTGTTGAATATCGGAGAAGAAGCAGGCAAAGGTAATGAACTTGCAAAAGAAACTTATAAACTTTTGGAAGAACAGCAAGAAAAAATTAATTTTGTTGGAAATATAGAAGGTAAAGAAATTTTCTTAAGTATTTGTGACGTAGTTGTTTGTGACGGTTTTGTCGGTAACGTTGCTTTAAAAGTTACAGAAGGAACTTCACAAATGTTGTTTAGGATGCTTAAACAGCAGTTTAAAGCTGATATTGTTGGCAAGATTATCGGTTTGCTTGCAAAACCGTTTATGAAAAGAATTTATACAAAAATTAATTACGAAGAATTTGGCGGTGCCCTTCTTTTGGGTGTAAAAGGTATAACGGTTATTTCTCATGGCAGAAGTAAGGCTTATGCAATTAAAAATGCCGTAAAAGTCGCAAAACAAGCTGTAGAATCAGGTGTTAACGAAAAAATTGCCAAGTTCCATGAGGAGTAGTAATGACAGATAAATTAGTTCCGCTGAGGATAGCGGGTGTTGGATATAGTGTACCGGATACGGTGATTACCAATGACGATTTGACAAAATTATATGAAACTTCTGACGAATGGATTTATTCTCG
>CACYCU010000064.1 GCA_902772945.1 uncultured bacterium
ATATTTAATTGGCGATTTCTTTCGTGTTCTTTTGATTTGATTTTTGATGATTTTACACCGCCGATAACATCTTTTGCTTTTACCAAAGATTGGTAGTAAGATTGTTCACTAACCAATTCTTCATCGGAAAATCTTTTCAGGAAAAATGAATCATGAAATGCATCAAAATTATCTTTATCAAAAGAGTTAAATTCATTCAAACTTTCATTTTGTGCTCCGTACATTCCTCCTATATTCATCCATTGAAGAGTAGAGGCATCAACTATTCTGTATCCTCTTTCTTGCGCATAATCAAAATCTATATAGGTCTTTTTTATCGGGACTTTTTTGCCTGAGCCTAAGTTCTGGATGTCATATACCTCCATTGTATCATTGTCATCCAATTCGGAAATTATTGAATCAACGTAGTTTTGTTTATCTTCATAGGCAACGGCTTTTCTTACAATTGATATTGCGGCACACATACCATGAGTTTTTTGGTTTATTGCCTTAATATTAGGGACTTTTGATTCCGGTGTGTTAATGACCAAGTCATTAATCATTTCCGATAATACTTTTGTTTTTTTATCGCTTAATTGAGGGTTTATCTTGTAATCCGGACTCATAAAGTAGTCAAGACGTTTCATTATGTAGCGTTTTTGTAAAATCGGGGTTTCGGTTGAAGTTATAAAATAATCAAGATTTGTTTCGATTTCACTGCGCTCTTTTTCATCGGAGATTCTTTTTAAAATACTGTTTTTCTTTGATATTATGTATTTGTCATCCTTATTCAGCGGTTTTGGTGTGAATACACGTGCTATTTCCGGTTGATATTTATTCGCCAATACAGGGTCAGAGTTATCTAACGCTTTTTCGGCAGCACCTTTTAATTTCGCTCTCCAGTCATTTTTTGTTTTCTTTCCATTTATAATATTCGTTTGATACTTAAGATTTTCACCCACATTTAACAAAAATCGGATATTTTCCTCCCCTTTTTGTTTTGCAAGATTGTCAATTGCAATATTTATTCTTCGTTGGTTTGGTTCGTTTAAAGAATAAGCATTGTCATTTTTGAGTTGTGATACAGTATTTCTGTCTTCTCTAACACCTTTAAATCTTATTATAGTTGGATTTTGAACGTTAAAATCTATTCTCATTTGGTACCCTCATAATTTTTACCGTCGGTTTTTATTTTTAACGTATCTGAAAAAATTTTTTGCGGGATTTTTTTCGATTATTTACAAAAATTAAAAATTTGTGATAGTATAGATTTGAAGAAAAGGAGAATAAAATGAAAGTAAGAGCAAGCCATATATTAGTTGAAACAGAAGAGCAAGCAAAAGATTTGTATGAACAAATCCAAAACGGGGCGGATTTTGCGGAATTGGCAATGGAATATTCACAATGTCCGTCAAAACGTGACGGTGGTGATTTGAGATTCTTTGGCAGAGGCATGATGGTTAAGCCGTTTGAAGATGCAGCGTTTGATTTGGAAGTGGGACAAATTTCAGAACCTGTTCAAACTCAATTCGGATGGCACTTAATAAAATTAACCGATAAGAAGGACTAATGAATTTAAAAGATTTGGATGTTGACTATTTATTAGTGAACACAACAAACCAATTTTTACTTGAATATGCACCCATTGAAGAAAACAGTTGTCATAAACTGACAGGATTTACCGGTGATACCGGTGATGCGCTGTTATCATCCGAAGGGCGCATATTTTTGTTTGTTGACGGAAGATATCATACTCAGGCTGATAATGAAGTTGATAAAACTAAAGTGGAGGTTGTTAAACTCCGGCTCGGACAGAAGCAAGATGATGAAATAATCGCAAGGATTAAACCTAACTCTGTTTTAGGTATAGATTCAAGAAAAGTATCAAAAAATCGCTGCGACTATTTCGAAACGCTTTTGAAAGAGATTAACGTTAGGATTAAATTGCTTGATATTGTTCCGAAGGGTGTTTGTAAGAACAAATCTGCGGAAGAATTGCCGTTAAACCTAACAGGCGAATCCTTTTCAGATAAGACAAAGAAAATAAAAAAACCGTCACTTTTTACAAATTCCGAAGAAATATCATATTTATGCAATTTGCGTGATTTTTCTCAGGA
>CACYCU010000065.1 GCA_902772945.1 uncultured bacterium
AATTTATTTATTATTCACTCCATAACCGAATATTGCAAAATCATATTTGACAGGGTCTTTTGGATCAAATTGTTTTAAATTTTCGGTTAGTTCAATTACTGATTTAAAATCGTTTGCGTTCCGTTTCAAAAGCCCCATTTCTCGAGAAATTCTTGCAACATGTGTATCAAGCGGAATCAACAAATCTGATGCCGGCATAAAATTCCAGATGCCAAAATCAACATCCCCTTTTCTTACCATCCATCTCAAATACATACACATACGTTTCATTGCGCTCCCTTTTCTCGCGTCGGGAATCATGAACTTGAACCCTAATGCCTCAGGTTTTTCAGCCCTGGAATAGAAATAGTCTGTAACCGGAATAAACATGTTATCGTTTATTTGGTTTTTATATCCGTATTCAAAAAGTTTTTCTAACCCGTTATCTTTTTCATATAAGTTTTTTAAAATTTTAAAAATTTGTGCAAAATCTTCAGGTTTTCCGAAACGATAATTAAAATCACCTAATATTTTTGGTTCAAAATTTAAAATAAAATTTAGAGGTTCGTTTTGGGCAATTTTTAAAAGCTGATTGAGTTTTTTTATAAAAATTTCGCGTCTTCCGTATGCGACAAGTGATGCCATAAATCCGGCTATTTCTTTATCTTTTTTATCAGAAAAACGGTTTGGAATTCCTATGGGATCATCATAAAAAAATTCTTTCGTTTCATATTTTTTTACCAATTTATCTAATTCTGTTTTTTTAATCATTTTCTTCATTTACCCATTTTTTAGGATCAAATCGTAAATCTTTAATGTTCATTTTTAATGATTTGAGATATGGTTGAAATTTTTCGATTAATTGAAATTTTCTCAGAGTCAACTCTTGTGCAACAATTGCGTTTTCGCAGGCTATTACCATTACTCCGCCACCCATCATTGAATATGGCTTAGATTTTTTAGCAAATTTTTCACCTGCAACTTTGTGCCAAAATTTGTATAAATTGTTTCTGGTTATAGCTTTTTTAATTTCTTTGTTATCAAGCAATTCCTCAATAAGAGATTCACTTGTTACAAAATCTGTGTATAAGACCTTTTTCACTTAATCCCTTTCAAGAGCATTCGTTTCTTAATTTTTGTGATAAAATTTAGGAATGGAGTACTCTAATTTAAATGATATCATAAAATCGTCCAAAAATATACTAATACTGTCCCATGTGAACCCTGACGGTGATACTTTAGGTTCTATGTGCGGTTTGTATAGTGCAATTTATGAAAATCATAAAAAGAAATGCGAAATGGCGGCAATGTCCAAAATCCCCGATGTATACTTATTTTTGCCGCATATTGGTGAAGTTAAAAACATTGATGAAATTGATAAGTCAAGAGAGTATGATCTTGTTATAAATGTTGATGTGGCATCAATTGATAGAATTTGTGACGGCAAAATTCTATTTGACAAAGCAAAGAAAACAGTTAATATCGATCATCATAAAACAAATCCCGCATACGGAAATTTCAATTTTATAGATCCTGAAGCAAGTTCTACCGGAGAGGTTTTGTTTGGTTTATTTACAAAAATGAACTGGAAAATTAATTTGGATTGTGCGATTTGTCTTTATAATGCTATATTGACCGATACCGGCTCTTTTAGATTTGACAATACAAAGCCAAAAACTTTTGAATGCGCGTCAAAGCTTGTAGAAATTGGTGTATCACCATCCGATATTTATAAAAAAGTTTATGAGTCAGATTCCAAGACTCTTGTCATGTTTCAAGCACATTGTATAAGTAAAGCAAAATTTTTAAAGGATAACAAAATTGCTTATACAGTTGTTTATAAAAAGGATATGGAAAAATTTTCAGCCGGCGATGAATGTATGGAAGGCTTGACTGAAAAGCTTCGTGCAATAGTTACAACAAAGGTTGCATTTGTTGCAAAAGAGATGAAATCAGGCGGTACAAAAATTTCTATGCGCAGCAAGTGCGGTGATGTGGCTGAAATTTCCGGTGTTTTTGGTGGTGGCGGACACAAATATGCGGCAGGCTGTACAATAAAAGCTCCTGTTGAAAAAGCAGTAGAGATGATTTTGAAAGAAATTGAAGAGAGATATAATGGATTTTAAAGCATTTATAAGAGGTTTAAAGAGATTAATTATATCTGTCATAAAAAATGATTTTTATGGTATGGCTGCGGAAATGGGATTTATGCTGGTTATCGGGATATTCCCGTTTATGCTCTTTTTGACAGCAGTATTCGGCTGGATGGGTAACAGAGCTTTTATGGTGCCAATTTTAAGATTTTTGTCAAATGTGATGCCTAATCAGGTTATGGGGCTTATAAAAACGGTTTTGTCCGAAGCAATGATATTTTCTCACGGCAAATTAATGGCGATAATAGGTCTGTGCGTAACAATAATATTGTCTACAAACGCTATTGCGGTTGTATTGAAAGGGCTAAACAGAGCATACAAAGTTACCGAAACAAGAAATTTTGCTTATACAAGAATTTTGTCTTTTATAATGATGTGCGTTAATGTAATGGTCATGTTTTTGAGTATAAACTTAATTATATTCGGACGAACAATTATTAATTTTATGATAAATCATTTTAATATGTCCAGTTTAGAAGCTGTTTTGTGGTTAGTTCTCAGGTGGCCGGTTGCATTTGCTTCTTTATTTTTAATGGCATTTTTGAGTTATTATATTTTGCCTGATTTAAAAGGCAATGAACGTTTTAAGAGAAAGAGCGCAATTCCGGGAACTTGGTTTTTTACTACATTTTGGCTTGCCGGTTCTTGGGGTTTTTCTGTGTATGTAAATAATTTGAAAACTTATAATATGGTTTATGGAACAATTGGAGCTTTCGCAGTGTTGATGGTTTGGCTGTATTATACGTCAATTTTGATTCTTATAGGTGGTGAAATTAATTCGCAGGTTTATAACCAATTGGAGAGAAAAGCCCAAGAAATTCGTGATGATTTTGCAAAACTTTCAATAATAGAAAAAATTGTTTCAAAAGTAAAAAATGAAAAAATAAATCATTCAGAGGATTAGAATACAAAAAAAATGCGTCAAAATGTAATTGGTGTTGTAATCTGAGGATGTTTATATGGAAATTTTTTATCCGCAAAATAACGGTGAGATTTCTGATTCTATTACGCAGAGTTGGACGGAGCAGGCTTTGGAATGTTATTCAATCAAATGTGATTGCTCAAAATGCTCCCTAAGAAACGGGGGATACTCTTTCATTTGCCAAATGCCAAAAGTGATTAACATGTTGGTAAAATCTGTCGGTACACCCAAGTTTGTTTAATTATCTTTTATCCAAAACTTTGATAATATGCCATCCGAACTGTGTGTAAACAGGTTTTGAAACTTCTCCGACCGGTGTTCTGAATGCTGCACGTTCAAATTCAGGAACCATTTGTCCGTGTCCAAAATAGCCTAAATCTCCGCCATTTCTTCCTGATGGACATAACGAATAATTTTGGGCATAGTATTCAAAACTTCCGCCTTCGTCAATTGATTTTTTAATTTGTTGAGCCTCGGCAGCAGTTTTGACCAAAATGTGTTCCGCTCTGACTTGAGTGAACTGCTCTGCAGCGTTTGCAATTCCTGCAGACATAATTATTACTGTTAAAAATTTAAAAATATTTTTTATCATAGTTGTATTTTATATTAAAATATTTAAAATGTCTACTGCCTAACTCTATTACGTCCTTCATTTTTTGCATTATATAAAGCTTTGTCAGCATAATCAAACATTTCAATTTGATTATTACAATCTGTTTTTGATGATATACCAATGCTTATTGTAACTTTAATATCATTACCGTTATATTTGAAGGAATTGTTTTCAATATTTTTTCTTAATCTTTCCATTGGAATAGAAGCAGTTAATTCAGGAGTTTCTGTCAGTATAACGACAAATTCTTCTCCGCCGTACCTAAATATAGTGTCTGTCTGTCTGAAATTTTGCATCATTAGAAAAGCAATTTCTTTCAAAACATAATCTCCGCAAGAATGTCCGTATGTATCATTAATTTTTTTGAAAAAATCAATATCAACTATTGCTACGCTAAGCGGGCTGTTGTATCTTTTTGCTCTTTTAAATTCCTTTTCAAATTCAGTCTCAAAATGTCGGCGATTGTAGAGTTTTGTTAAAGGATCGGTCACAGACATATGTTTTGTCTGGGTGTACATAAAATTAATTTTTTTTATTACATCCATCTTATTTGCATCGGGAATATCAAAGCTTTCAATAATATTTTGAATATTATTTTGGATTTCATCCAAAACATCAGAAGGTATTTCAAAATTTGCTGCCATTATATCCGTATTTTCCATATTATTATAATATCAGAAATATTGTCCGCTTTCCATTTTTTTGCTAAAGTTAACATTATGAAAATGTCTTCATATGAAATGCTGGATAAATTTTCAAAATCGTCTTCTCATCCTCAGGAAGTTAAGAGATTATCTTTACTTATTTTTGATGAAACGAATAAAAAAGTTCATGAAATAAAGGAGAAATACAGGGATTATCTTGAAGCCGCTGCTCTTTTGCATGATATAGGGTATCATATAGATTCAAAAGGACATAATAAGCATAGTATGAATATGGTTATAGAACACGGTTTGAGTGAATTTAATGAAAAAGAAACCAAAATTATCGGTTGTATATGCAGATATCACCGAGGCGGTTTGCCCGACAAAGACGAACATGAAATATATAATACGCTCGATAAAAAAGAAAGAAAAATCGTAAAACGGCTTGCGGGAATTTTAAAAATTGCAGACGGGCTTGATAGAGGTCATCTGAATTTAATAAAAGATATAAAAATAAATTATGATAATGAAAATAAAATTGCTGAGTTTTTGATAACTCCAAACATTTCTGAATTTTTGCCGGATATATCCTATGCAATAAGAAAACGAGATTTATATGAAATCGGCTTTAAATGTCAAACTGTTTTGAAGCTGATTTAATTCCACAAAAAGTATTTTTTCTAACGAATTGTAAATTTTTTGTTACATTTTCTCGAAAATTGTAACATTTCTTCATGAAAAATACTTTATATATGTAAGGGAAAATAACAGGATTACGAGTCATCGTAAATTAGGGTGAAAAAATGTCATTTGATGTTAATGTATTGAGTTCAAAACCAATTATAAAGGCTGCAGCATCAATGCAAAATGACGGCGGCGGCGGAAACCTTGGTTATATGGCTCAAGGAAGAAAAAAAGAAGAAGAAAGAAAATACCTTGATGAAAGTATTTTTATGAAACAGGATGAAGGCGATATTTTCGGTTATGGTAAAGAACCTGAAATTCCTGAAGAAAAATTTTCTGTTGCAAAATTGATTGCAAAAATTATTGATTTTATAAAAAAACATTTTTAATATAATTTATCAATTTGATCTTTAATTTCTGTTTTTACATAGTTAGTTAATTTGTTCATATTTTTGAATATTTTTTCGGAAACTATATGTTCCATTTTGCATGCTGTTTCCCGAGCTTGTTTTTCCGGAATATTCAATACAACTTTAAAAAATTCAGCTATATTCTCGTGTTTTTTTAATATATTTTTTGCAATCTTTTCGCCATCATTAGTTAGTGTGATTGCAGAATATGGAGAATAATTTATTAAACCTTTTGAACTCAGTGTATTTAAGGCACCTGTAACTGAGGCTTTTTTTACAGATAAAGCTTCGGCAATTGCCGTAACTTTTGCTTGACCGTTTTTTAATATTTGATTATATATTTCTTCAATATAATCTTCAAGACTAACTGAAAGTTTTTCCATTTAAATACTCCTTAGAATTTCAATGATTTCGTCGGGGTAATTTGCGATATAATCAGCGCCTTTCAAAAAATCTATACTCCTAAATCCCCAAGTTACTCCAATACATTTTAGATTTGAGTTTTTTGCTGTTTGAACATCGACATCAGAATCGCCAACGTATATCGCAGACTTAGCACCTAAATCATTTATTGCTTTTAAAACGCCTTGAGGATTTGGTTTTTTAGGTATATTTTCAGATTGACCGACAGATATATCTATAAGGTTTTTGAAATATTTTTCGCTCATTTGTTTTACTGCTGCATCAAACTTGTTTGAAACAACTCCGGTTTTGATATTTTTGTTTTTTAAATATTCAAGAAGGTTTATAATTCCATCGTATGGTTTTGTATTATTGTACATGTTTTTTTGATATTCAGCTTTAAAATTTTTTATAGCTTCTTGTAGAATATTGTTGTCAATATTTTCCGGCAATGCTCTTTTAAAAAGGAGTTCAACTCCGTTCCCAACGAAGTTTTTGATTTCTTCTTTTGTTCTTGTTGGGAATTCCATTTTTTTTAGCACAGAATTTGTACTCTCTTTCAAATCTTCAAGAGTATCAAGCAAAGTTCCATCCATATCAAAAATTACTGTATCAATCATATTTATTTGACCAAAAGCGGTTTAACAAGTACATATATATCGTTGAATAATACAAATATTAGCAATATTATCAGCAGCAAGAAAAATACATTCATAATTTTGTTTGCTATTTCTTCATCTACCGGTTTTCCCATTATTTTTTCAATTAAAAGGAATAATAAATGTCCGCCGTCCAATGCAGGGATTGGCAAAATATTTAATATAGCAAGATTCATAGAGATTACCGCTGTAAGCAATATTCCATAGAAGATTCCGTCGTGGCTTATGATATCTCCGCCCATTTTAGTAATCAGTACAACTCCGTGCATATTTTTTAGAGGAATTTTTCCTGTAAATAGCTGCCCCAGTACAATAATCATTGATTTTGTTTCATTGTACAGGTAATTCCAGCTGGTAGAGAAGGCTGATTTTATTCCTGTTACAGGTATTAAAATCTCTTTTTGCTCCGGAACTATTCCGATTAATCCTTCACTGTTTGAAGACATTGGATTTAATTGAATTTCTTGTCCATTTCTCAAAACTTTTACTTCAAGAGGTTTTACATTATCAGACATTGCGTAAGCAATATCGTTTAGAGAAAAAGTTCCGTCAGCTTCAATATATTTTTTGTTTTGGATTTCATCTCTTATTTTTGTTTGTGCATCTGTTAGTTTTTCTTCTTCTGTTTTGTATAGTGCAATTGCGTTTAGTATATTTTTATTTAAAAATACTTTGCCTTCATTATTAATTTGAGGAAGCTTTACAATCAAGCCTTTTTCAATAATTTCATCCTGTTCAAATGCGGGATTTATTTTTTTTAATTGGATATAATTTTGTTCGACATTTTCTTTTGAAACTTTTCCGTCATAAGATGCGCTATACATGGCATATAAGTATATTCCGTATTTGCTGTCAATTTTTGAACCGTTAATTTCTATTATTTTATCACCGGCTTGAAGGCCTGATTGCCATACACTTGCTTCTTTTGGGGCGTTAATTTCTTTTACGTATGTATCAAATTTTCCCGACGGCATATTGTGCCATAAAAATGCTGTTAAAAGAACAAGCACAAATGCACAAATTACATTTGCCGTTACGCCTGCCGAAAAGACAATTGCTCTTTGCCATATAGGTCGATTAAGAAGTCTGTCTTGTGAGTCTTGTGGTATGTCTGAATCTTTGTCATCATCAGGAAAAGATACATAACCGCCGAACAAAAATGCGTGTATGATGAGTGTAATATCTCCAACCTTCTTTTCCCATAAAGTCGGGCCTATTGGGAGTCCTATCCCAAATTTGTCAACTTTTATTTTAAAAAATCTAGCCGAAAAAAAGTGACCGGCTTCGTGAACCAAAATTAGAATACTTATTAATAAAATCATTATGATAGTTGACATAAAAATCGCTTCCCCCGTTTTGAAAATATTTTAACATGAAAATATATTACTTTGGTATTTTATTAATAAT
>CACYCU010000066.1 GCA_902772945.1 uncultured bacterium
ACTTTGACTTTTCAATACAATCAATCAATGTTGATGCGACTGTTCTTTGTTCTTCTTCTGTAATTTCCGGGAACATAGGTAGTGAAATTACCATTTCTGTATTCTTTTCTGACACAGGTAAAGAACCTTTTCCTACGCCCAAGTATTCGTGAACTTTTTGCAAATGCAAAGGAATAGGATAATAAAGCATTGCGCCAATTCCGCGTTCTTGAAGCATTTTGTGAACTTCATCACGGTTCGGAATTTTAACTGTATATTGGTGATAAACGCAATATGTGTCATCCAATTCTTTTGGAGTTTGTATATCTGCGCAATCTTTGAACAATTCGTTGTAATAGTATGCGTGAGCACGTCTTTTCTCATTCCAATCTTTAACATGAGGAAGTTTTACTCTCAAAATTGCAGATTGAATTTCATCAAGACGGCTGTTAACACCGATTTCGTCATGATGATAACGGATAGCACCGCCATGGTTTCTCAAAGCGACAACTCTGTCTCTCAATGATTCTGAGTTTGTCATGATAAGACCGCCATCACCCATACCGCCAAGGTTTTTAGTCGGATAGAAACTCAAGCAACCGAAATCACCAAATGTTCCGACCATTTTACCTTTATACAAAGCACCAACAGCCTGACAGCAGTCTTCGATTACATGTAAATTATGTTTTTTAGCAACAGACATAATTGTATCCATATCACAAGGCTGGCCATACAAATGAACCGGAATAATAGCTTTTGTTCTCGGTGTAATTGCAGCTTCTAATTTTGAAGCATCCATATTAAATGTATCTTCATCAATATCGACAAAAACCGGTTTTGCACCTACAATACCGATAGCTTCTGTAGTAGCCACGAAAGTAAATGCAACAGTAATAACTTCATCGCCCGAACCGATATTCAATGCACGTAAAGCCAAGTGCAAAGCATCTGTTCCTGAGTTCAAACCTACTGTATAATTACAGCCGTAAAATTCAGCCATTTCTTGTTCAAATGCTTTTGTATTTGGTCCTAAGATATAAGAACCTGAACGTAAAACTTCGCATACTGCTTTTTCAACTTCACTGCCAATAGTTGCATATTGACGTTTTGAATCTAAAATTGGAATCATATTAATCTCCTTCTTAACTTACCGCTATGTTTATAGTGTAGCACAAGTTTTTCATGCCTTTATATAAGCTTAATATATTATAAAAATTACATAATTATAGATAGCATCTTGTAATAGCAACCATAGTCCAAAAAACAAATTGTATTTGCGGTCTGAAAAATACAGTATCTACAAGTCCATGAACGCATACTGCCAGTATAGAAATTATAGCAGTTGATACTATAATGACGTCTTTTGTTTTATCTGAATTCAATATAAATTTTATAGAATTTTTAAAAAGTGTAATTAAGAATCCTAAAAATGCAATAAGCGCAAATATCCCGCTTTCTACAGCTATTTCAAGGAATATATTATATGCACTAAGCGCATCAAAACCTGTTTTCATATACAAACCGTATATTTCTCTGAAATTTTGATTACCGACTCCAATACCCAAAAGCCAATTATCTTTAAACATATCAAACGACGAATGATATACATTGAATCTAAACGAATTCGAAGAATCCTGCCTCATAGCAAATATTGATAAAACTCGTGCTCTCAAAGAAGATACAAGCATTATAGCTGATGTTGCAAAAGCTATAACAATTCCTGCCGCTGATAGATATATTTGTTTGTAGTTATTCCACAAGAATTTTGCCGAAGCTCCAAACATACCGCACATTATAACCAGCATACCAATATAAGAACCCCTGCAACCCGTCAAAAACAAAACCATTGTTGCTAGCAGAGCAAACATTATCCATATCAAAGAATAATTATATTTTTTACTTGACAAAAAATATGCTGACATACCATAAAGAGACGGAATACCGCATACAAAATATCCGCCCAAAAGATTTGGATTTAGAGGTTTTAATGTCCCGTAAACTCTCGTCATAACTTCTTCCGGATTAAGTTTTGAAACATCCTGCCATGTAGAAATCTCAGAAACTTTATCAAAATTCTGCATCAAACCTACAATAGCTTCAAAACTTACACAAGCGCCAATAGCACCAAATATATAAGGAATTGTTTCTTTATTATTTTTTAAATATTGAGCAACTGACAAATAAAATGACATATAAGTAAATGTTTTAAAGAACCCTTTCAAACTCAAATGAAAAAGAGTAGAACCGGCAAGACTTACTATCACAATCATAAAATACGCCAAAAGCCAAAGCTCAAAAGTCTTACACTCAAGTTTTTCTTCAGGTTTTGTCAAAAGTTTTATAAACGTCAAAAACACAGTAATCAAGGCAACAAACCCTATTACGTCCGACATCATCACAGTCGAAACCGCAAATACCATAATTATTGATACGAAAATCAACTTGTCTATATTTTGTAAAAACAAGCTGTTTTCATACAAATAATTAAATTTCCCCTGAGTAAATCTTAGTATTCTATTGAACATCATCGTTTGCGTTTATTGAATTATGAAACTTGTTATCATCAGTTTCCGGCATAACTTTCAAATCTGAAACAGTTCCGTTAAACTTATAATCTTTTCCTTCCAATGTTATTGGTAATCCCATTTTTATTTTATTTCCGCCAACTACAGCACCATCTTTTGTTATTTTGGCAGTATCGGATAATGTTACTGTTATATCATACATATTAGCCTGAGAAACATCTTCTACAACAAGATATTTTTTACTGCTTACAGTAGGCAAAACAACTTTTTTTCTTTCAGCTCTAACATTTAAAATATCCAAATCTGTATAAGGAACGTTTCTGATACTAATAAAAGTTTTTTCATCTGTCTTTAATGGAATATCTCCACCTGTAATCGTTACTCCTCTGATAAAAACCTGGAATGAAATTTTTGAGGTTGCTTCAATTTGCTTATCAGCAGTTTGTCTGAAATTTTTGTAAGTAAAAAATCCAACACATAAAGCAATAATCACACCTGCTATAATAATTAAATCAACAGATTTTATTTTCTTGAATATTTCTATGAATTTTTCCATAAAATTCTCTCCTATAAATTGTCAACAGCGCTAAGAATTTCTTCAATAGTGGTTGTTGCACATCCGAATTGTTTTACAACAATACTTGCTGCAATATTTCCGATAATTGCGGCATATGATGGGTCTGCACCCGCCGCCAAAGCTAATGTATAAACTGCTGTAACAGTGTCACCAGCACCTGTTACATCAAAAACTTCAGATTTATTAAATACAGGAATTTTTGTATAATTACCATGACTTCTTGCTACAAACATTCCATCTGCTCCGCAAGTTATCAATATTGATTTTGCATTTGTTTCTTTTAACAACATATCTCCGGCTTTTTTCAAATCATCTTCTGTCTCTATTGAAAAACCGACAGATTTTTGAGTATCAGGAAGATTTGGCGTCATTGATGTTACGTTTTTGTACACTTCAAGTTCTTTTTGTGCATCAACAACAATTATCTTATTATACTGATTTGCAAGCCTGATTGTTTCTTGAATAATATTTGGAGTTAAAGTTCCAATATGATAATTCGATAAAATAACAGCATCAAATTCAGGGATTGCTCTTTCTATCTGCTTCAAAACTTCTTCTTCTATTTCGGAAGACAAATATCCGTCTGTTTGTCTGTCGATTCTGACAATTTGCTGAGTTATAGATGTCGTTATAGAACCTGATATTCGGGTTTTTGTAGTAGTTTTACGGGAAGGATCAACAACTAAACGACCGCAATTTACTTTTGCATATTCAAAAGTTTCACGAAGCTGTTTTGCCTGAAAATCATCCCCACAAACACCAATTACACTGACTTTTCCGTCGTTTAATGTTGCAACGTTATGAGCTGCATTTGATGCAGCACCCAAAATCAGCTTTGTAGCCGAATGACGTAATATTAAAACGGGAGCTTCTCTTGAAATTCTTTCCGCATCGCCATAAATCATTTCATCAATCGCTAAATCACCAATAACCAATACTTTAGGCTGGTTTAGTTTATTTATATATGATTTTAATTGTTCTTTATTAATAAACATAATTACAAAAAAATTTTACCATGAACAAAATTTTCAAAAATATTTTATCACAAATATGCAAGGACTTTTGTCCTTGCATATTTATTTATAAAGATTGACTATCTATTTTATATAACGTAATGCTATTCTAATCAGATCAAAATTTGGTTTCAAGTTTATTCTTTTACAATCTTTCAGCATACTTAAGAAGTCCTTCATTCTTTTGCTTCCAGCTTCAAACGCTATATGTTGCCATCTTCCTTCTTTACCCACAAGATAACCAAAATCAATTACTCTTGGCTCATTTTTAAACTTTGTAATATAAACCTTATCAATACCCATTTGTTTAAGCGGATGCTTATCACTAAGTTCTAATATTTTGCGAGTTCCGACATCTGCCAGTTGACCATTATAATTGCAACGTCGTATCATATCACGATAAACCGTAGAGCCGGTTGGAGTTGTTTTTGTTTCATTAAAAGTGCCATATGGTTGAGCACTGCTGTGATAAATTGCATCACATAATAACCTTCCTTTCAATTTCTACACTTATTTATAAAGTAAAAATCGTCAAAGAAGTTGCTACAGGCGTAAAAATCCTATCCTATCAGGCATTATAACTGGATTCCAGCCGCATGTAACATTTTATTAAGTTACTGTTACATAATAAATATTATCGGAAACTAAAAACAAACTAATTGTACTTTATTTTAAGGGGGCTATGCGTCCCCTTATACCCCGCACTTAATTTCTTTCTCTTTGATTTTTGGGCGACGCAAAGAGAAAGAAATTAAGAAAAGAAAGAGAAACGGCGCCATAACCGTTTAATCACTACTAAGCTCAACCTTTGGCTCGTAAACTCGCTTTGTCACCCTGAACTTGGTTCAGGGTCTAATAATTTTACCGCTCAGACAGTACGAGCCTCGTTGTTGTTTCGCTAAGTAGTGATTATAATATTTTTCGTGAGCTTTGCTCACTGATATAAACTTATCCTACTTATCAAACTTACATACTTAAAATAATATTTATTTTGTATTAAACATGTCTTTCTGTTGGATGAAGAATCATTTCTGCCAGTTTTTCTGCACCGTCAAAATCTCTGGATTTCATTATGTTTGATGCTGTTTCTCTATCATAATCGACAAGTCTGTGCTCTATTGAAAAACCACTATTTTTGAAATCTGCAATTACATAACAGCTTTTTGGATCTTTTGTCATCGGACGACCTACACTTCCAACATTCACAACAGTTTTTTTGCTGTTCATCTGATAGCCGCAAGGAACATGTGTATGACCGCAAAAAATTAAATCGGCATCCACACCCTTTATCATCTCTTCAATTTCATCCATCGGCATATCGGGAAAAATATCCTCATTATTACGTCTTGGAGAACCATGCACCATTAAGATTTTGACACCTTCAATTTCAATATTTTTTTGAACGGGCAAATTTTTCAAATATTCTTTTCCTGCATCATCTATAACAGAAATATCATCCATTAAAGCATTGGCCATAACAGGGAATTTGTCTTTTAAAGAATCTATAATTTGTGGTGTAAATTCGGCAATCATCTTATCTGTATTACCTTGAATAACAGTCCAATCTTGTTTTTTTACATAATCGATAACTTTTTGCGGTTCAGGACCTGCCATTGCAAGATCACCCAAACATAAAACTCTTTCACATCCCTGAGATATCAAATCTCTAATAACAGCTTCCAACGCTTGATAATTTGCGTGAATATCAGATAATACAGCAACTCTCATAAATTTCTCCTTTGTGTTAATATAATAATATTATGATAAACAGAAGAAAATCTAAAGAATTAATTATAGGAAATGTAAAAATAGGTAACGGAGCACCGATTAGCGTTCAATCTATGTGCAACACCGACACAAGAGATGTTAATTCAACTTTAAATCAAATAAAAGAAATGGCAGAAAAAGGATGCGAACTTGTCAGACTTGCAGTCTTAAATAAAGACGCAGCAGAAGCAATTAAAGATATTGTAAAAAAATCACCTGTTCCTTTAATTGCAGATATTCACTTTGATTACCGACTAGCCATTCAGTGTATAAATAACGGTATAAATGCACTTCGCTTAAATCCCGGGAATATAGGCAAAAGAGAAAATGTCGAAAAAGTTGTGAAACTTGCAAAACAACAACAAATCCCGATAAGAATAGGAGTTAATGCCGGTTCTTTAGAAAAAGAATTGCAAGAAAAAGAAATGCCTCTTTATGAAAAAATGGTTCAGAGCGCTCTCGGACACATAAAAATATTAGAAGATTTGGATTTTGATTTGATCAAAGTTTCTCTAAAATCTTCTGATGTAATAACGACCATTGAAGCATATCGTCTTATTGCAGACAAAATACCGTAC
Organism: uncultured bacterium; assembly: GCA_902772945.1. GTDB lineage: Bacteria > Cyanobacteriota > Vampirovibrionia > Gastranaerophilales > Gastranaerophilaceae > Stercorousia. The sequence continues at coordinate 6,440 of CACYCU010000066.1, forward strand.
CCGCTGCATTTAGGCGTAACAGAAGCAGGTACAATGCGAGGCGGATTAATAAAATCTTC
>CACYCU010000067.1 GCA_902772945.1 uncultured bacterium
CTCGGCTCCAAAATACATTCCCCATTTTGCAAATACAAAACCGCCTTCTCCAGGATCGAACCCTTTGTAAAACGATTTTCCGCTGATGAATGTATCCTTGTAATACTGTTTTCCTGGCAAAGCGAATGAATCTTTTGTGATAACATACTTGCCTTCGTCATTAATCTCACAAAGCTGATGCAAAGCAGGATTTGGATACTCCAAACTGCTAACCGGCAAATAGTATCTATTGCGATCAATGCCGTACGGATTAAACTCATAGCCAGGAAACTCTTTTGACAAATCTGGGTAATTAAATAGAGCCTGAGGATTCTTGTCATTACCAACAATCAACTTTGCGGTCAAGGTATTCGTCATATCATTGACGGTTGAACCGGGACCTCTCAAAGCATTAGCGAGTTCGACTAGGATCTCTCTAGCTCTAAAGTCTGACTGATTTGCCAGAAATACTTGTTCTGTCGCTTCAACATCATTCATACAGTATTCGGCAACTCTGTTCCACTTATTTTCAGGAACAGGCTTGTCCCAAGGAATGCCGGCTTCATCATGACGTATGGGAACGCCTTTCTTTTGAAGCTCTATCTCCCATTTCTTCAAACCTTGCTTTTTGGAACAGAAATCATATACGTCTGTATAAGACAAATTTCTTGCATTATAATCAATATAATCATTTCTGCCTTTGCCATTATTAATGATGTTTTGTGATCGAACAAATTTTTCATAATTTGAAGCTCCCTGAATATGCATCATGCAAATTGTATTGTCATATCCAAGGTTGTTAAAGCCGATCGCATTATAATTTTGAAAGAAGTCAAGAACTTGATTTGGTGTTGGATTAATTAATGGCACGCCAGTTTCTCCAAGCGGCTTATAACACAACACAAACAAATTCGAATAAACTTCAGTATCAAAGAACGCGATCTTCTTATTTCCACCTGTACCCACATTCTTAGGCGGAACCCATGTGCTTTCTTCTTCGCTTTTAAATTGAAACTGTGCAACTTTGTCGATACAAGCAATCGCGTTATGCGTACTAGACATTGCAAATGCTAATACACTTGACTTCAGGTCAGACACATCATACTTAATCCCAGATTCTTGTGCTTGTTTCAGTACTTCGCCGATAAAGTTAATACACGTAACAGTAGCAAAAGGCTCAACTTCTTTTCTCAACGCTTTATTAATCAAGTTTCTAAGATGTTTCTCATCTTTTATTGTTTTTTCATCGACCGTTTTCTTTACCTCCTTTCTAAGCGGTAGACCAGAACTGATTGTAGCTATAGGAAGATCATTACAACGAGTCAATTTTCTTCGAAGAGAAGCTTTACCAGTAAAGACTTTAATTTCAACATCAGGCTCGTAAACTGGCGCAAGTTTCGATACATCTCCAGTATAAAAATACTCCAGATGGATAGCGACGCCGCTCTTACTTAATTCAGCATATGTCGGTAACCAATCTGAAGCTGCTTTAATATTCAGTTCAAGAGACTTTTCACCAGTTTCAGGATCTTTTTTATCAAAGTCAACAGTCACAAGCTTGGAACGAATATCTTCTGGAGGTCTTACGTAATGCAACTCTGATGTGTTAAGATCGGCAAGCACCGTTTCACAATATGGAATATCAAGTTTACTCGGACTTGGTTCCCATGGCAGCATTGGCTTATCGCTTCCGTCTTTTCTAATAAAAGCATATTGAGCTGGCCAATTAGCACCGATTTTATCAAACTGACTTACGGTTGTATTAAACTGAAGCCAATCAGGTGCGTTGAATTCTATTTTTTCTGTTGATGCTGATTGACTATTAACATTAAACTTTTCAATCTTAAATCCTTCGTAAATATTCCACAAATATTCATTTCCAACATGCTTTCTTTCACGATATGTGTTAAAATAATTTTTAAGTTCCTCTTTTACGGCTTTTCGCTGATATGGCTTTGTAACGCCGGAAGCTGAACAATAGATCAAATATCTATTATACATGTCGCTCAGCGTCACATATTCCTGCTTCAGTATATAGTCATAATTTTCTTCAAGAAAAATGTAAAAATCATTTGTAGCACCTATCATTGTAATTGGAATATAATCGTCATAAGCATTTGGATTTTCTTTATACACTTCAAGGCAATGTGTTGCGATAGCACCGAGTTCAAATTTAATTTGCTTCATCAACTGATTATAGCGAGTTCTTCGAATCAAATTTCCACTTGGTTTCACATCGATAAGTCTACGAATAATTCCAGATTTAGAATCAGTAATCTTAACTGGTTTATTTGTACCCATAAAAAGCATGGCGTTAAATGATGCAGTATACTTTTTAGTAAACTTCATATTAACGACCATTTCTTCATGCGATACGAGACTGTTTAATTTTGTATTATCCTCAATGTGACTTAAATCGCCATCCTGTTGAATAGCAACTAAAGGATTATCTTTAAATGCTTCCAGAGAAAAATCGCTAGTGGATGAAGCAAGCTCTTTTGCAATAAACATTGCATAATAACCTTTAAAGAGATCGCATATAATATTTAAAATGGTCGATTTTCCAGTTCCGGAATCGCCATATAAAACAAGAAACTTCTGAATCTGTTTAGAATCTCCAGAAACAACTGCCCCTATCGCCCATTCGATTTTATGTCTCTCATCCGACTCATACAATGTCCCAACTAGTTCATCCCATGCGCTGTAATCTCCAGACTTAAGCTCATAATCAAGATGCTTGGACGAATAGTCTTCTCTTCGTGGCGGATCATTTAAAAATACAAGTTTCTGATCAAGCGGATGGTAATTATCACGAAGTTGACTCTTCACATATTTCCACCATTGATCGATGGACCCAGAGCTAGAGAATTTCATATATTTAATTACCGCATCTTCATACTTAGGATTATTCTTTTTGTAATCTTCCATCATGCCATCGATCGAAGTAACGACATCGTCCAAATCTCTCGACCAGCATCCGCGACTCTCATTCCAAATTGCATAAAAATCTCCGCCGCGCACCATAAGGTCTTTACTCTTCTTTGTGATAAACTCTGGATATATTTCAATTTCACTATTTTTTGATCTTTGCCTATGTCTGATGACTACAAAATCCGTAGCGATTCCTCCTTTCTTATTTTTTTCGTAAAAATTATGAAAATATAGGCCGTGCTGTAGGTGCGAATTTTTTTCTTAACTATATATATAAAATTACTTTTTCTATAAATAGTTAAATATTTTTTCGCACCTACAGCACGAAATGCAATTTTTGCCTAAAAAATGCCCAAAAACACCCAAAAATGGCCATTTTTTGCCCTTTTTTAGCTATTTTTTATCGATTTTCCGTGCGGTTTTTTTCTCAATTTTCCGCACTTTTTCCGCACTTACAGCACTTTTTTCATGTTTTTTGCTAATTTTTACATATTTTTTGACTAATATTTTTTAGTTAAAAATGCGCATTTTTTACAAAGTGCTAATTTTTACAGCACGGGTGCTAATTTTTTTAAAAATTTTAGCACGAAAAAAAATTAATTTTCAGCGCCGTTTGATAGTGAAAAATTCTGAATAACGAAAGAAATTACATCGTTTATATCAAACGTTACTAAATTATTTTCTTTCGCGATATCTAACAATTTTCCA
>CACYCU010000068.1 GCA_902772945.1 uncultured bacterium
AGATATAAATTGTGCAAATTCTGAACTATAAAGTGTTTTGTCAGGCGACATTGTGATTGCTTTTTCAAAGTATTCAGTAGCTTTGTCATTTATTCCGCAGGCTCTATATGATTGAGCAAGACCATAATATGCATAGCTGTCTTTAGTGTCCATATCAATAGCTTTTTCAAACATTTCTGTTGCAAGTGAATAATTATGTGCTGCTAAGTATTTGTCTCCTTGACCGATGTATGCCGTTGTTAGGTTGTTTTTTACATTATCATTATCTTTTTCCTGTAACAGCTCATTGTACATGCCAATTGCATCAGTATAATTTTTTTGGGCATGTAAAACTAATGCTTTATTAAATCTAATATTGTAATCACCAGGTTTGTTTACAAGGGCTTCATTGTAGTATTTTAAAGCATTTGCATAATCTTTTTTAAGGTGATAGCACTCTGCCAAATCTTCAACAAGTTCAATATTTCTCTTATCTTTTTGAAGTTCGAGAGCTTTAGTATAGTTTTTTATAGTTTCATCAATGTTATTTTGTCTTTTGTAAATAACTCCGATATTTTGGTATGCTCTGGCGTCTTCAGGAAATTTTGAAATATACATTTTATAATTGGCTATTGCCGCATCATCTTTCCCCATATCTGCGAGCAGATTTCCGTATTCAAATCTTATTACATCTAAATCCGGTTTTTGTCTGAAAATCACATCATATTGAGCGAGTGCTTCTTCATTTTTGCCTATTTCTTGATAAGAAGATGCAAGATTTATGTGCGCTGCAACATTTTCAGGATTTGCATCTACTGCTTTTTCTAAAAATTCAATTGCTTTATCGTATTTTTTTGTTTCAAATAGTGCTAAACCATAATTTGCATAATCTTTGAATGCATTTGGGTTTTTAGTATAAATATTTTCATATTCATTTACCGCGCTTTCAAAGTTGCCATTGCTTAAATATGATGATGCAAGGTTTTCTCTTGCTTCTCTGTGTTGAGAATATGTTGATAAGAATTTGTTATAATTTTCGATAGATGCTTTGTAATCGCGTAATTGATAATTTACATTTGCTATATTCAAATAATTATATATATATTCCGGGCACATTTCCTTTACTTTTGTGTAGGCTTCGAGAGCTTCTTGATATTTGCCTAAATTTTCATAAATACTTCCAATACTTACATAAATATATCCGTCAGAAGGCTTTAATTCCGCAACTTTGGCGTATGTATTAAGTGCTTTGTCGTAATCTCCAAGTTCACTGTATACTCCTGCAAGTTTGGTCAAAATCATAACATCATCTGTTGCTATTGTTAAAGCTTCTTTTAATTTGTTAATAGCAGTGTTGTAATCTTCTTTATATTCAGCAGAACATGCTTCCTGATATAGATAATTTGCTGCCGGTGGCATAGAATTGGCAGTCCCTGAAAGAATTAATGTTAATAACAATGCGATTAATATTTTTTTATTCATTCTATTGCTCCCTAATACCATTATTATACTTCAAAAATAATAATTTTGTAAAAATAGCTCCCTAGAATAATTGATTTTTATCACAAAATTTTTTATTATGAAATTGTCGAGAGTGCATCTAAAAATCTTTACAAAAATTTACAATAATTTTAGTGGTACAGGGCGCAAATTTTAATAATTTTGGGTTTTAATGCCACTAGAAAAATTTGTCAAGATGTGTTAAAATGATTGCGATATATAACAAGAAAAAGGAGAAGGTCTATGACGGTGTTATCAAAAAATGTAACAAAGGAAAGAACGACAAAATCCAAATTTAATGATGAGTTTGAAAACTATTTAAAAAAACAATGTTTAAAAACGACTTTTAACGGTGTAGAGTTAGAAACGTTTTCTTGGTACAAAAAGGTACTTGGATTGATATAAAAATACCACCCAAAAGGGTGGTATTTTTATATTACAAAATTTCCGTTTTCATAAATCAGTTTGTCATCAGCGTATATTTTTCCGCCGTTTTTCATATTTTTAATCATATCCCAATGCAGACCGGATACGTTTTTTCCGCCGGTTTCCGGATATGATGCTCCCACTGCCATATGAATTGAACCACCGATTTTTTCGTCAAAAAGAATGTTACCGGTAACTTCTTGAATTTCTGAATTAGTTCCGATTGCGATTTCACCGATACCTTTAGAACCGTCATCCATATTGAACATGGCATTTAAATAATCTTTGCCTGTTTCTGCTTCAAATTTAACAATTTTGCCGTTTTCTATCCACAAGTGAACACCGGTTGCAGAATTTCCTCGATAATTTTGCGGAAAATCAAAATAAATTTCACCGTTAACATCATCTTCAACAGGAGAGGTAAATACTTCACCGTCAGGATAGTTATTCAATCCCGAACAGCTAATCCATTTTCTGCCTTCTACTCCAAATGTAATGTCTGTCTTGTCGCCGACAATTCTGACTTTTTTAGTATTGTTCAAATAATTTGCCCATTTTGTTTGTTTTTCATCAAGCTCTCTTAATTTTGCAACAGGATCGTCAAGATTTAAGTAGCAAGAATTAAACAAAAATTCAGAATATTCATCAAAAGACATCTTGGCTTCCTGTGCAAGTGCATGAGTCGGAACATCAGCCACAACCCAGCTAGCTTCACCTTTTGCTGAACGTTCCATAAGAGTTTTGGACAAGCCTTGAGAGGCCTTTGAACGACGGGATAATTTATTCAAATCTGCGCGTGCCATGTTTTTTGTATTCATAGGTGCACCGATTGAAATAAATTTATCAATGGTTTTATATTCCAATTCAACAATAGGGTCTATATAATCTAACTGTTCATCAGTGGCGTATTTGATAAAAATATCGGAAAAATCTTCAAAAGACGTTCTCATAATAGGATGTGCGCCCTTTTGTATAACTCTTTTGTATACCGCTTTTACCAAATCTTTTGCATACACACTTGTAGCTCTGATTTGTACCAAATCACCTTTCTGAACATTGGTCGAATAATCAACCAAAACTTCAGCATATTTATCCCAAATTGATTTTTGCATAATTTCCCCTATTCATCTTGTAATGATTCGTGTCCTGATTTGTGAGTTTTTAAGAGAACTCCTCTTTTTGATGTTTGGATAAATTCAATCATTTTTTCAATATATTCATTCATCGGGATTTCTGCTTTAATTTTTTCAATAGCCTGTGTGGTGTTCAAATCTTCTGAAATCAATAATTTGAATGCTTCATTAGTTGCTGTTCTTATTTCTTGTGAAACTCCTCTGCGTTTCATAGCAATTACGTTTAAACCGCGTGGAACCGGAGGTCTGCCTTCACCTTTAGAATATGGTAAAATATCCTGACGTGAAGCAGAAAAACCGCTAATAATTGCCATATCACCTATTCTTATATTTTGGTGGAATACACTCATTCCGCCTACAAATGCACCAAATCCGACATGAACATGTCCGCCTAAAGTAACAAGGTTTGCTAAAATGACTTGATCTTCCAACACGCAGTTGTGTGCAACATGTGAGCCAACCATTAACAAACATTTTTTACCGATTCTTGTTGTAAAATCACCGCAAGCTGCCCCTCTGTGAACAGTAACATTTTCTTTTATGATTGTACCGTCACCGATTACAACTTTTGTTGGTTCTCCTTTATAACCCAAATCTTGAGGTTCAGAACCGATTGTAGCAAATGGAGAAATTGTACAATCTTCTCCGATTTCGGCAAACTCTATATGTGCATTTGAGATAACTCTTGTTCTTGCTCCAATTGTGACATTTTCGCCAATAACGACGAAAGGTCCTATTATAGCATCATCTGCTATTTTGGCAGATGGGTGAATAATTGCTGTCTTGTCTATCATAAAATTTCTCTCCTCTTTTTTTCAATTATAGTATAAATTCAAAGAGGATACGAAATTTTTATATTATTTTAATATGACTATATATTTGTTAATTTAGAAATTAATTCTTGCATTTTTGATAGTACTCTAACGCCATTCCCTACCGTTCTATCAAAATGAGAAGTCAAGGGATTAAATTTGTTTATTACAAAATCATAAGCATCATTAAGAGATTCATTTAACTCTTTAATATATTTATGCTGATTTGTATTCAAACATAATTCGGCTGTCTTATTATAAATATTGTGTATTTCATCAGTTGTGAATGTTCTTGATATTGTGCCATCGTCGTTTAATATTATTTTTTCAACCATTTTCACGTATTCTAATAAAACTAATTCTTTCAATGACGCTGTTTCAGAATTAATTTGTGGTTTTATATGTTTAACAAATTTATAAACTGCTCTTAAATAAGTATTTGCCATATCGTCTGCGCTTTTGGGATTTTCATCATTATAAAGTCTTATAAGTTCATTAATTCTTTCAACATGCGCTTGTTGTTGAGCATTACTTCTTTCCGCATCGTTAATAAAAATTCTTGAAATAAAATTCAAATCTCTTGTATCTATCCCTTTTTTCTGTGCAAATAATTTTAATTTTTTCTGAAACTCTTTTGGAATTTGTTGAACTTCAACATAAAAATCTTTTTCACTTTCACTTTTAACCTTTTTCCAAGCAAATTTCATATTTTTTGAAAAAGATTTTTTTGCCCATTCGTTTGCGCTCCAAAAACTTTTCATTGCATCACTCTGTTGTTTTGTTAATTCTGTAGGATTTGTTGCAGGGTCAAAGCTTTTAATTCCATAGCGTTTAAAATGTTTGCTCATAGCTTTTTTAATATTTTCTGCGCCAAATATATTCCATGCTATATTCAAAACTTTTGTTATTCTATCAGCTTTTTCAGGGTTGTCCTGATAGAATTTTCTTTGCCTGTCGGACATTTGATAAATCCGTTCGGGATTTTCTTCATAAAATCTTTGTAATCCCTCTGAAATTCTCTGTTTATGTTCAGGCGATAAATGTCTGTGTTGAGGAATGTAAACAGGTTCGCCGTCTTTTTCTTGAGCTTTTCGATCTAATGCTGCAAGTCGTTTTTCCGTCATTTCACGAGTTAATCGTTCATTATATTCAGGATCGGATATTTTTAAGACGTGTCCGTAATCTCTGCTTGCGATAGGTATTTCAAGCTTTTTCATTGTGTAGTACAAATCAGTTCCGTCTGCGTAGCGTTTCAAGTCATTAAGAGAAAAGCCCTGTCCCCAATACAATTTTATTAATTGAACGGATAAATCTTCATCGTTGTCGAAGTATTCTGATTTACCTTCCTGAAATTTGCTTATAAAAGTTTCTTTCCCTTTAGCGGTATCAACATCAAAAGCAGATTTAACATTCTTAAATTCGGAAAATTTTTCTTTGATTTGTGTCAAAGTATCGCAATCTTCAAGAGTTTCAAAATATTTTTTATGAACAGAAATTAAAGTTTCTTTTGCTTTATTACCGTTTTCTATTACTATTCCAAGCCATTCTCGAATATTTTCGGGGTAAATTGAAGAATTTTTCTCTGCAAGTTTATCTAATTGTTTTACGGTTTGTGCCAAATCCAAACTGTATCCGCCGGTAAATGCCAAATACTGTTCAGTTGTAGGTAATTTTGTATAATTTTGTTCTTTATATTGAGTATTTTTTTGAGGTTGTGTCTGATAATTTTTGTTATATTTAGGGGTTAAATTAAAATTTTGTATATTTATAATTCTCATACTTTTTCTCCAAATATATAAAATGTGTAAAAATAAATTTTGCTAAGATATTAATATAAAAAGTTGAAGAGCAAAAAATTTAGCCCTTCAACTTTTCAACATTTCAATTATTCAATTTATGTTAACGCAAAAGTCATATCGGCTTCTACACAGACTTTACCGTCTACTCTACCGATACCGTGTGCTTTGCAGATAGGACCTTTTACCTTTGTCAATTCGACTTCCATGTCAAATCTGTCACCTGGTCTTACAATATTTTTAAATCTTACGCCGTCAACACCTGCATAAAGTGCTAATTTGCCCTTGTTTTCAGGCAACGAAAGTAATACAGGAGCTGAGCATTGAGCCAAAGCTTCTAATTGCAATACTCCCGGCATGATAGGATTGTTAGGAAAATGTCCTTGGAAAAATGCTTCATTCATAGTCAAATTTTTATAACCTTTTGAATATTTTCCGGGTACGCATTCTGTAATTCTATCTACAAGAAGGAACGGATATCTGTGCGGAAGCATTTCCATAATTTGCATAATATCCATTTTTACAACATCTTGTGTCATTTCTTCTGTCATTTTTCTCTCCTTATATTTTAGTTAATTTACTTTTTAAAATTTTTGCAACTTTAATATGTACTGCATGTCCGGCTTCTTTTGCTAAAATTTGGCATTGCAAATCCAAAGGATTTATTCCTGTCAAATACAAATCACCTACCATATCAAGCATTTTGTGTTTAATTGGTTCATAGTTTGAACGAAGCTCGGTTGAATAACTTCCGTCATCCATAAACCCGACAGTATTTTCTTGGGTTACACCTTGCGCAAATCCAAGCATTTGAAATTTCTTCAAATCTCTATAAAATCCGAAAGTTCTTGCCTCAATAATTTCTTCTTGATTTTTTGGATTATAATTTACAAATCGCTGAGTTTCTTGAGGGTGGTCATAATTTACCGCATAAGACATAAACAAATCTTTATCCGGCAGGATAACAAGACTCGTTTTCCCGTTCAAATAATATACAGGTTCACAAACAGTATATTTTTGTTCTTTTGACCAAAGCGGCTTATCAATTCCTGCTTTATTAAATAATTCAACCCATTGCTTTGAACTTCCGTCCAAAATAGGAACTTCTTCTTCATCCATGTAAATGTCTATTGAATTTATATGGCAGAAAGCAAGTGCAGCTGTCAAATGTTCGGTCAACATAGCTTTTGCTTTTCCCTTGCCAAGTACTACGCAATGATCTGTTGCCACAACATTTTCAACACAAGCTTCGAACGGTTCATAATCTTTTATAAAATAGCGAATCTTACCTTCTTTTGAAGGTTTAAAAACTATATTACAAGGTTTGTTTTTCATTAAACCGTTGCCGGATATTGAGATTTCTTTTTTTAGTGTGGTCATAATTAATCTTTGTTAACGTTTTCTTCAAATTCTTTTAACAATGGTTCATATTTTCTGAATTTTGCAAAGATTTCTTGAGCATCTTTCATAGTTTTAAGCTGCTTGATGAAATCTTTTCTAGGCATTGCAGGAATACCAACAACAATTGATTTTTCAGGGAATGACTTTGTAACCCCGGCTTTTGCTGTAATAATTGTGTCAGAACCGATTTCGATATGGTCTGCCAAGCCGGCTTGACCTGCAATAACAACTCTGTCTCCAATCACGCAGCTTCCTGCAATACCTACTTGTGATACTATCAAACAACCCTCGCCAACTTTACAGTTATGACCAATCATAACAAGGTCATCAATCTTGGTGTTATCGCCAATTGTAGTATTTTCAATAGTACCTCTGTCTATAGTTGCATTGGCACCAATTTCAACATTGTTGCCTATAACAACGGAACCGATTGAAGGAATTTTAAAGATAACATGTTTTGTATTAGCTTCTTTAATTTCACCATCTTTTCTTGCTTGTTCTATGTTATCAGGATTTTCTGTTACAAAGCTAAATCCGTCAGCTCCAAGAGATACACCGTGATGCAAAATAACATCATTACCGACTTGTACTCTGTCTCCTATATTTACACCGGGATGGAACAGGCAGTTTTTGCCGATTTTTGCTCCGCCGCCGATGTATACATTGGCTAGAATTTTTGTATTATCGCCAATTATTGCATCATGTGAAATTACAACATTTGGACCGATTTGAACATTTTCTCCGATTTTAGCTGTTTCATGTACAACAGCTGTAGGATGAATGCCTTTGTTAACCTCCGGTGCAACATAAAACATATTGAGAAGTTTCATCATAGCTAATCTTGGCCTTTCAACTTCAATTGTTGTAAGATTTGGGATTTGTACTCCCAGCGGCACTAATGCTGCTTTTGCTTTAGAATTTGAAAGGTTTGCAATTTCTTCTTCTCCGAGTGCAAGTGCTAAAGTGTTTTCATCAGACAGAAGCGGAGGTGCAATTTGTGAAATTTTTGCATCTTCAACTTTGGTTAACATACCGTCTGTTAAAGTTGTAATTTCTTCTAATGTGAATGTTGGCATAATTTATACTCCTTAATTTTTCATTTTATTTATTATATTTGTTGTTGATTTCCCTTCAACAAAATCTATAAATTCAACTCTTGTTCCGTTTTTTTTCATAATATCAGCTTCGGGGAGAGTCTCCATTGTGTAGTCTGCGCCTTTTGTATATACATCGGGTTTCATTTCATCCAATAGGTTTCGCGGACTGTCTTCATCAAATAAAACAACGTAATCTACCGATTTTAAAGCACTTAAAACTTCCGCTCTATCATTTTCATTATTAATAGGACGTTCAGGTCCTTTAATAGATTTTACGGATTTGTCTGAATTAAGCAAAACTATTAATATGTCGCCAAAGCTTTTTGTTTTTTCTAAATATCTGACGTGTCCGACATGCAAAATATCAAAACAGCCGTTAGTTGCAACGACAGTCTTGCCATTTTTATGAAGTTCATTTATTAGAGATGATAGATTTTCCCTTCTTATCAACATACATAATATTTTATCAGAAATATACAAAAAAAGCTTTAAAAGTTATATTTTGTTAAGAAAAAAGCTCCTCAAGATGATTTGAAAATTTATACATGTGAATCAGGATTAACCCATCCTCTTAATGCTTTAGGCAGTCGTCTTAATGCTTTGGGCTTTTCTCTGTTGTAGCATATTTCCATATTTATTTTTTCTTTTATTAATGTTGATGCAATTTTGTTATTTACATTTTTATATATTACTGATCCGTTTCCTTTTAAGATAGGGGTAATTGTTAATTTGCCAATATTCATTGTTTCCTCTTTAGTACAAATTCATTTCTATTACTTTTTTACAAATTCTTACTGTATTTAATGCAGCTCCGATTCTAAGGTTATCGGCAACACACCATAGCGATATTCCGTTTTTGAATGCCAAATTCTTTCTGATTCTGCCGATAAAAACAGGATCAACGCCTGAAGAATCTTTTGTAGTAGGATATTCGAAGTTGTCAATATTATCTATAACTTTCAAACCGAAAGAATTTGATAAAATTTCTCTGACTTTTTCCGGTGTAACATCTTTTTCAAATTCAATATCAACGGCTTCAGAGTGACTGTTAAATACAGGAACTCTTGCTGCTGTGCATGAAATTGGTAAATCTTGAGGCAAATGTAAAATTTTCTTTGTTTCGTTAACAACTTTCATTTCCTCTTTTGTATAGCCGTTTTCGCAGAAAACATCTATCTGTGGCAATACATTGAAGGCTATTTCTTTTTTGAATGCGTCAGGAGTGAATTCTTCATTATTCAATTTTGCTTTTGTATTTGCTTCAAGCTCTTTTATGGCTTTTAAACCGGCTCCTGACACTGCTTGATATGTAGATACGATAAGTCTTTTTATTCCAAATCTATCATGCAAAGGTTTTAATACCAGCATTAATTGAGAAGTTGAACAGTTCGGATTTGCAATAATTCCTTTGTGTTTTTTCAAATCTTCGTCATTAACGTATGCAATAACCAACGGAACATCATTTTCCATTCTGAATGCTGAAGAATTGTCAATTAAAACTCCGCCTCTTTTTACAATTTCAGGAGCGAAAAGTTTGGAAGTTGAAGCACCGGCTGATGCAAGAACGATATTTACATTATCAAAACTTTCAGGTTTTGCTTCTTCAACGGTATATGTTTTTCCTTGAAATTCTAATTCTGTACCGGCAGATTTTGCACTTGATAAAAATTTAATTTCGTTAAAATCTATTTTTAATTCATCAACAATTTTTGTAATTTCCCTGCCGACAACTCCGGTTGCCCCTAGTATTGCTATATTTGGTTTAGACATTTATTTCTCCCTTATAAAATATTTTCCAATCCGTAAGTAAAGTTATTTTTTTCATAAACATACTTAACAGCAAGCATAACTCCTTGCATGTAACATTTTCTGTCCATTGTGTCATGACGAATTGTCATGATTTGACCGGCTGCCCCGAGAATTACCTCTTGTGAAGCTATATATCCCGGCATTCTAACAGAATGTATATGAATATTTGAATATGATGTTGCACCTCTTGCACCATCTAAGGTTTCTTTTTCTTCGCAGTTTCCTTTTGTAAAATCTTTTTTCGCTTCTGCCATAAGATTTGCTGTTTTTATTGCAGTACCTGATGGGGCATCTTTTTTCTGATTGTGATGAAGTTCAATAATTTCAGCATTATCAAAATATTTTCCTGCAAGTTTTGCAAACATCATCATCAAAACTGCACCGGTTGAAAAATTCGGTGCAATAAGACAGCCGGTATGTTTTATATGTGATAAATTTCGTAAAGTTTCTATTTCGCTGTCTTTTAGTCCGGTTGTCCCTATAACAATTTTTATTCCGTTATTTAAACAGTATTTTGCATTTTCATATATTGAATCGGGTTGTGTAAAATCAACCAAAACATCAATATCTTGGACTCTGTGTGCTTCTTCAATTGAAGAATATGTTCCCGAAGGTACTATGTCTATTTTTGCAACAAGCTCGGTATCAGGGCAATCAGTAATTGCTTGACATACTTCTTTCCCCATTTTCCCTAAAGCTCCGCATACTGCAACTTTTATCATTTGTTTTCTCCTTAGGCTTTCAGTATAGCATAAAAAACTTTTTGTTAAAGTATTTATTACCCTATTGCCTTATTACCCTATTACATCTATAATTATGGAATAAGGAGAGAGAATTATGGCAGATTCAAAAATTTTAGCAACTATAGAACGTAGTGATACTGAGCAGCTTCAAATTTCTGTAAGCGAATACAAAGGCAGAAGCTATTTGAACATGAGAATATTCTACACAACTGATGAAGGCGCAACTTGGCTTCCTACTAAAAAAGGTGTAACTTTTGCTCCTGATCAGTTAGATTTATTGGAAGAAGCTA
>CACYCU010000069.1 GCA_902772945.1 uncultured bacterium
TCGGCACTTACAATACCTACTTTTGTAAGAAATCACCAAAAACAAGTTTTTGTAACTCAATTAAAAAAAGTTTATTCCGAACTTGCTCAAGCAGCAGATTCAGCACTAGTAGAAAACAACGCAATCTCACTTGCTGAAACAAAATTCAACAGAAGCAACACTAATGCTGCAAAAGACTTTTTTAATACACATTTAAAAATTGTAAAAACATGTACGGATGACAAAACCCCTTGTTTTGCAGAATCATATAAATATATTGACGGAACAGAATTTGAGGATTACATAGAAACAGATGATAAGCAACCTTGCTTTGTATTAGCTGACGGCGCTTCTATCTGCAATAGATATGGTGGATTTAGCCCAGATCGGGAAGGACGCCATGGTACTATGCAATTGAATATTGATATTAACGGTCAACAAGGTCCTAATATTGTTGGTCGTGATTTCTTTTACACCGAAATATACTCTGACGGAAAAGTCAATGAAAGCTACAATACTGAAAACAATGAAATATATTGTCAAGATACAAGGTCATTATATGGTTTTGGCTGCTTGAGTAAAATCATAAATGCCGGTTGGAAGATGGACTATTAATATCGAGTTCTATTTGTTTTTTTAATGCTTCAAGAGAGGGGAATTTCTTTTCCTCTCTTATCATATATTCAAATTCTACATTTATATCTTTGCCATAAATATCCTTATCAAAATCCAAAATATGTACTTCTAAAATTGGTTCTTTACCATTTACAGTCGGACGCATCCCAAAATTTGCAATACCTTTACCATAATTAGTTAGAACAGAAAATACACCGTACGGCAAATCAATCAATTCTTTTGGATATTTGATATTTGCGGTTCTAAAACCGATTGTTCTGCCAATTTGATTTCCTTCAACAACTTTACCAGAAACTGAAAATCTATAGCCTAGCATTTTGTTTGCTTTTTCAATATATCCGTTTGAGAGAAGATTTCTTATTTCTGAACTGCTTATTACAACATCATCAAGTTTTTGGGGCGATATTTCAGAATATTCATACCCAAATTCAAGAGAATTTTCTTTTAAAAATTCTGAATTACCTGTTTTATTACGACCGAAATTATGATTCCAACCGGTCGAAATTGACACAGGGGAAAAATGTTTTACCAAAATATTTTTTAAATATTCTTCTGCTGTCAAATTAGATACTTCTTCAAAATTTAATTCATATAAAAAATCTACCCCTAATTCTTTTATTTTTTCTTCTCTCATTTTTTGAGTAAGAATATATTTTGGACTAACACCCCAAAAATAACAGCAAGGATGATCTTTAAATGTTATTACAGCAGATTTTTTACTATGTTTTTTTGCGTAATCTACCGCACTTTTAATAACTTTTTTATGCCCCAAATGTACTCCGTCAAAAAAGCCCAAGGCTAATGACAAGTTATCATTTTTGTTCAATTCATAAAATATCTGCATAGAACTATTATATAACAAATTCTTTACAAAATAGCAAAAAATTTTTTTTTGAATTTTATATAACAAAAAGAGGAATCAGATGAAAGTTCAGCTAAACACACAACTAAATTCACAACAAACATTTTGCGGAAACCACGCAAAACGTGGAGCAAAAAATATATACCAACTTATGAATAAATTATATGATAATGCATATAGAAATAAACTTTATGGATATTATCCGGATATTATTCAAATTAGTTCAAAAATGAAAGATGGTACAGAAGTTTCTGCAGTTGCCACTTTTGAAAGAGGAAAATTTGTTGACATAAGTTTTCCGTACGAAGTTTCACAATATAGAAGAGAATTTTGTAAAAAGCTTCTCGACAAATATAACTTTGTAATAACTAAAGGCAAATCAAGTAGACACAGATAGAAAAAATCTTCGCTATTCGCGAAGATTTTTTATTTTATCCTTTATGAACTGTGCTTTTCAAATGAAGTTCTCTTAACTGTTGTAATGAAGCCTCACCCGGAGCATCACTCATCAAATCTTTTGCACCGGAATTTTTTGGAAACGCAATAACATCACGAATAGATTCAGTTCTGCAAAGCAGTGCAACAAGTCTGTCTAGACCGATTGCCAAACCTGCATGAGGTGGTGTACCATATTGCAATGCATTTACCATAAAACCAAATTTTTCCTTAGCTTCATCTTCTGTCAATCCTAATGCCTTGAATACAGCAGATTGAACTTCAGATGAGTGAATTCTGACAGATCCGCCGCCAAGCTCTGTTCCGTTATATACAATATCATAAGCAATAGATTTAACATTTCCTAAATCTCCGGATTTTAATTTATCCAAATCTTCAATGCAAGGAGATGTGAACGGATGGTGCATTGCCATGAATCTGCCTTCTTCGTCACTCCATTCGAACATTGGGAAGTCTACAACCCATAACAAATTATGTTTGCTTTCATCAATCAAATCAAGACGTTTACCAAAATACAATCTTAATCTGCCCATTATGTCATAAACTAATTTTGGTTTATCTGCAACAAAGAAGATTATGTCACCGGCTTGAGCTTGCGCACGTTCTTGAATAGCTTTTGCCTGTTCTTCAGTCACAAATTTCAATACAGGAGATTTTGCGCTGCCGTCTTCGTTATAAATTATATTAGCCAAAGCTTTTGCACCGAATGAAACCGCTAATTTTGTAATGTCATCAATATCTTTTCTTGAGAAGCTTGCACCACCCGGGATTCTGATACCACGAACAATACCGCCGTTTTCAAGAGTTGATTTGACGATTTGGAATTCAGATTGAAGAATAATATCACCAATATCAAATAACTCCAAACCAAAACGAGTATCAGGTTTATCAGAACCGAATCTGTCCATAGCTTCCTGCCAAGGCATTTGAATGAACGGTGGTTTTACCTCAACCCCTGCTGCCTTGAATGTATCTACAATAAGACCTTCTACTGTTTTTATTACATCTTGTTGTTCAACAAATGACATTTCAAGGTCAATTTGCGTAAACTCAGGCTGCCTGTCTGCACGCAAATCCTCGTCCCTAAAGCATTTTGCAATTTGATAGTATCTTTCAATTCCGCCAACCATCAACAATTGTTTAAAAATTTGAGGTGATTGAGGTAGTGCATAGAACTTACCTTCCTGAACACGTGAAGGAACCAAATAATCTCTTGCACCTTCAGGTGTTGTTTTAATCAAGATAGGTGTTTCAACTTCTAAGAAATTTTGATTATTTAAATAATTTCTTGCTGCTTGACAAATTTTGTGACGTAAAGTCAAATTGTGAAGCATACTTTCACGTCTTATATCAAGATATCTGTATTTTAACCTTACATCTTCAGAAACATTTTCATCGTCCAAAACAAATGGTAATGTTTTAGCTTCAGATAATATTTCTACAAATTCAGGATACATTTCAACTTGTCCTGTAGGATATTTTTCATTATATGTTTCCTCAGGTCTTTTAGAAATTTTTCCTTTTACTGTTATTACATATTCTGATCTGATTTTTTCAAAAACTTTATGCACTTCAGGGTTAATTTGAGGATTTGCCACTAACTGGAAAAACCCTGATCTGTCTCTTAATTCAATAAATAAAATTCCGCCCAAATCTCGGATGGTAGATGCCCAGCCTGATAGGGTTACTTCTTCATTCAAATTGCTAAGATTAAGCTCTCCGCAATTATGATCCTTTAATCTTGTCTTAATCATTATATCTTCCTTTTTACTTATAAACTAATTTTATCAAAAAAAATAAAAAAAATACAATTATTTTTTGAATTTGACAAAAATATTTTCCTTCCCATCATTATACACTTCTATAATTTCTGTATTTTTTAATTTATTCACAATTCGAGTGTGATATTTTTTTCTTGTTTCATTATCGGTTAGATCAGGATGCTCATTTGCTATTGCATTTATCAAACAATATTGACCTGATTCTAAATCTTCAATATTCTTTTTCGTAAAATCTATATATTTATGATTTCTGTTAAAATGGAATATTTTATCATACTGATCATATGTAGCAATATCATATATATTCATCAATACAACATCATTTTTACTACATACTGATAAACTTTTCTGTAGCGGAGCTCTTAAATTTGCTATAGTAGCGTTAAATGGATTTTGATATTTAAAGACAAAAAATACAGATAATATAAATATCAAAACTGATAATATATTCACATATCTTTTATTATACTCAAACAAATTTATAATTACAAGAATTAGCAGCGGAAACATATATAAAGAGAGGCGGCCAAAAAAAGGATAAATATATAATGCTACAGAAGACAACATTGCTACAATTGGCAATAACATTAACTGTGATTTTGGTTTGTTTATTGTAAATAATAATTTTATTATGCCAGCTATCAACAACAGTATAATAATAGTTATAGTTTTACTAAGAGGTATTGATAAATAATAACTAAAAACTTTAGAAGGTAATGTAAAAATCATTCCTGGAATCAAGCTATACACAAACCCATCACACCAAAAAGAATATAACATGTTATTTGAAGATAAATAATTCTGAGTTAAATACAAACCTGCAAAACCAATTAAAGAAGGCAATATTAAAACTGAAAATTTTGATATATTTTCTTTTTTTAAGTTTTTACTGATAATAACAATAAATACGGCTCCTATTGCAAATAAACTTGTAAATGAGAAAAACATACTCAACATATAAATTGAACCAATTAAATATAATTTCATTTTGCTCAATTTATTAAAATCAATATAAAAATATGACAATAAAATTATAATAAAAGTACAAACATCGCTACTATATTGCTTGAAATCGGAAGCAAAATATATTAAATGAATATTTAAACAAAATAACAAATTTGATATTAATATATTTACCTTATTTGAAAGAAATTTTTTCGATAAATCAAAAAATGCAAATATTGAAATTATTGAAGCTAAAAAAGGTATAAGCCTAAGACTTGCCATATAATTTACACTGAAATTTTTTGATATCTCAAGTACTATTTTAGAAAAAAATAAAAACAGCGGCGGAGATGCTTGGTTATAACGGAGTGGCAAAAAGACTTGCGGTAAAGTTATTGTGTTAATATTATCAAACAATGCCAATTCATCTGACCATAACCACCTGAACTCAAAAAAATATTTTGCTCTTAAGAATATCCCGCAAAATATTATTAATATTATTAATACATTGTATATTCTATTTAATAATGATTTTTCCATAAAAGCACCTATATATTAACATAAAATATATATTGTATACTACATTAAAAAATATTCAGATCCAAAATTTTGTATAACATTATACAAAGTTAAACAAGTATACACTAATAAGAAAAATGTATAACCGCATATTATTACTTTAAAATTATCATATCTAATTTTTGAAAAATTATGCCCCAATATCAAAAACGCCAAAGGTAATATTGAAATAAAATACCTGCCTTGCATCCCTGCTATATACATATCGTTCGGACCGTTACACATACAAAACATCAATGAAGCAGTAGATATTAAGTAAAAAATTATAAGTAAAAATGCCAAAACTTTATGCGATAACTTTATTTTTGCCTTCTCAGGAATGAACAAAAACGTACCTATAACTGCCAAATAAGTTAAAACATAAACAACTCTGCTTAAAAAAATCTTTTGCCAGCCTAATTTTCCAACCATATGCCCTAAAAAATTAGGAAAATATTTTAAATATGTATTTAATATCATTTTTAAATGCATTATAGGATGCGACATTATAAAATGCCTGTTAAAATCATTATCCGCATTTTCCGCTAATGCTATAAAATTATTTGAAGACCACAAAACAGAAACCAAA
>CACYCU010000070.1 GCA_902772945.1 uncultured bacterium
TCAAGAAGTCAGATTTTATTCTTTGTTGTTTTTAATTTCAGCGGCCTGTTTGCTTTATACAATAAGACTTCTAAAAAATACTTCTGTTAAAAATATTATTTGTTACACTACTTCCTGCTTGTTAATTATTTTAACCCACACAATAGGATTCGTTTTTGTATTTTTTAATATGATATATATTACAAGCATTTTATTTAAAAAATATAAAAAAGAAATTTTAACTATTTGGGTTGCAATATTCTTTATTGCACTATCTTTAACACCGCTTGTACTAAAGATATTTACAACACAATCTTTTTCTCAATGGTGGGGACATTTTTCGATTTCAAAGATAGGATTTCTGTTTACTGATTACTTTTCCCCTGTAATTACAAACATTACAAACGCTCCTGATAAATTTTTCTACATGCCGAATCTTGCAATTTTTATGATAATTCCTTCATTAATTGCAATTATGGGAATAATAAATTCTCTAAAAGAAAAACTGAATCTTAAATTCTTTTTAATTTCAGCTTCATACACAATCATATTAATAATAGCAGCGCTACTCGGAAAATTAGTATTTTTAACAAAATACTCAATTGAGATTTATCCTACATTAATACTTTTAGCATGCTGCGGTTGGAGTTATTTAAATAACAAAAAATTAAAAATCACATTTCTATGTGCATATTGCATAATTTCGTTAGGCTATATACTAATACATCCATATTCAGCTCCTAAAATGCATCGTGCAGAAGGTCATAAGATTCCTATAGAAATGATTAAGCATGCCGATATCAAAAAAAATGATTACATCTTAATTGAATATTATCCAAAAGACAGATTTGAAAAATATTTTGATTTTACTGATTATAACGTTATTTCAATACATAAAGGGAATTTTTATTACTTTATGTCGCCTGAAATATCAAATACTGAAGCAATCAAAAACGGAAAAGAACTTTATAAAGATATTTTTAAATCAGACAGTAATCAATATTTTGAAAATTTATTAAGAAAAAATATCACAGACAATTTACAATTTGGTCAGTCTGTGGTAATGATAGTATTAAACAGTGTTTCACTTTATTCACCTGACAAGTTGGGAGTGATTTTAAATAACGAAACATTGTACAGCAAGACTCCGTTCTTGTTTCTTGTTTTCTCTTATATCCAAAAGGAAACATTTGAGAATTTAGCCAAAAGACTTGCCGTTACGCACATAGAACAAAAAGGTAAGTGGACAATAATTAAGTTTACAAAACTTTACAAATAAAAAGAAATTAGCAATTTTTATTTTGTTTTGGACTCTATATATATAAGAAGGTTTGAAGTAGGTAAAAGTATGAGTGAAACGAAAATTAATCCGATTATTGCATCTAAAAGCAATTTTACGCCGTTGAAGCAAACAAGTTTTACCGGTTCTTACACAAAACAGATTACAGATAGTTTGCATCATGCCAACACAATCAGACGTATGGAAAGATTAAAATGGCTGAAAGGTGAAATCGGTGGTATTTTAATTACTGCATTAGGAACAGGTCTTGTTGCTCCGATATTTATCGGATTTAACCCGTTTGTAAGACCGCCCAAAAATGCGACTCCGGAACAAAAAGAAGATATCCGAAATACAAAACAATATACTGCTATGAGGCAACCGATTTCTGCAGTGCTCGCAATTTTATTCCAAGCAAGCGTGCAAAAATACATAGATAAAGGATTAGACAAAGTATTTAATGATCCAAAATATGCTAATTTTGCGAGAGTAAATCTGGATCAATCAAAATTAAATACCGAAAATAGAGTTAAAGATCTCGTAAAAGAAGATATGAAAAAAGCCGGCAGAAAGAAACCTTCACTTATTAAAACATGGTTTGATAAAAAAGCTAAAGAAGAACGAGCTCAATATACTATAGATTTTGATGACAAAGTAAAAGCTAAACAAGAAGCTCAAATAAACAGTCTCGCTGAAGAATTTGAAAAGACCGGCAGTATTAAACCGGGAGAAAGAACTGTTAAAAGTTCAAAAGTTGCAGAACTTGTTAACAAGCAAATTGATGAATATATAAATGAAGCGAGAAAACTTCAAAAAACAGAAGACGGACAAATTCCTTATTATCTTGAACGCGGAAGAATGTTAATTGAAAATGAAGACAAATTGAAAGAAATATTACAACCAATTCAAGCTAAAGGTGATGTAACAGTCGAAGAATTAAATACACTTGTTGCGCAAAACAAAAATAATCCTGAAATACAAGCTTTATTAAAAGAAATTATAAACAAACCTGATTATCTGCGCATGAATCGTATCAACAGAACTATTCAAAGAATAGATACTATAAAGAATTTGCTCGGTGATAATGTAAAATTGGACGGCAAATTTAATAAAGAAGCATACAGAACAAAACTAATACAAAGAAATAATATTTTATCAGATATTATTTCAAGATTGGCGGGAGAAAAAATAGTTGATCCAAAAGCTGCAGATGAAAATATTATAAAAAAACGAATAGACAATATTGCAGAAATATGCGATTTCTCCAAACAACCTGATGCAGCTCAAGACGTCTTAAAAGACACAGATACATTTGGAATAAACGGAGAAAGCAAAAAATTAACTAAAAAAGTATTCAAAGACATAACAAAACGCTACAAAAAACTTGTGGCTAATCAATACAAAAGCTGGAACCAATTTACAAAAATCGGTATAGGCGTATTTATCACACTACCAATCACTTGTACGGCATTAAACTGGGTTTATCCAAGATTTATGGAAATCTTCTTCCCAAAACTTGCCGGAGTAAAAAAAGCTCAACAAACTCAAAAAGAGCAAAATAAGGTTGGAGGTGATAAGTAATGGCAGGAATTAATCCTATCGGAAAAGCTATCGCAAAAGCCACAAATTCAAAACCGGCAGTATGGTTAGGAAATAAATTTGAAAAGAACCCTGAAGGCGCATTGGCAGCCGCTACAGTAACCTCAATCGTATTAAAAGACGGAATCGGTTGTGTAATGTATGTAACACAATCATTAAACAACAAAAAAATACCTGACGAAAAACGTAAATTCGTTGCTGCACTAGACTTAACAAACGGTGTATTAATGATAGCCGCACAAATTGCAATGTTCTTGGCTATGAGAAAATATTCCGGTCCTATATTTGAAAAATTATTCAAAAAATCATTTAACCCTGAAAATAAATCAAATATAATTTCAAAAATTCGTATGTTAGCTGCAAAAGCCAACAAAGATATACCGAAAAAACTCAAGGTAGAAAAGGAATATGAAGAAGTTAAAAAAGATGCATTAGACTTATTTAAATTCGTAGTAGATATAGCAGCTGCAACCATTGTCGGTAAACGTATTATCGTACCGTTAATTGCAACACCGCTCGCTAAAAAAGTTGAAAAGAAAATGGATAACAAAAAAGTTGATCCTGCAAAAGAAGAACCAAAAATTGAAAAAGACGAAAAAGAACAACTCTTGGAAAATGCAAGCCCAAACTTTTCAAATAATCCAAATACCAACTTGTTAAATAAATTTCAGAAATAAAAAAGAGCCGAATGGCTCTTTTTTAAAATGGTTTTGTTTGGTTTAATTTCAATCTCAGTTCTCTAAACCTTGAAATATCTTCCTGCGTTCTTCCGGATTCCTGGAAAACGGCCTGAGATGCCGGATGAACCATTAATACATAATCCATATGAATTTCCAAAAAATTGTATTTTCTTGGAGATTGAGCGGCATTTCTGGGATAAATTTCAGCATTTGTTACTGCTAAAAATCTTCTCTCTTTATCATTTAACAAATCAGTCAGTTCTCTGTTTGTATTTGTGTATTTAGAAACATGTACTATCCCTTTAATGTCATGATCCGCTGTTAATATTTGAACCTCAATAGGTACTGTATCAATATTTTTTGCCATAATTTTATTCCTTCATATAAATAATACAATATTAAAATAATCTTGTCCAGATTATTAAATTTTATCAATACTCCCTCTAATCCTTCCGCCATGAGCTTCGTGTACATCTACAACTGACATAAAAGCCTTCGGATCGATATTTGTTATTATTTCTTTCATTTTTGCCATCTCTAAACGGGAAACGACACAATAGATAATTGTTTTTTCAGCACCGGAATATGCTCCTACACCCTTTAAATACGTTACACCAATTCCCAATTGTTCCAAAAGTTCCTGGCCTATCTCATAAGATTTATCGCTTATAATCCTAATAGATTTAGAAGAATTAAGACCTTCTAAAACAACATCAATAACTTTAAATGCAATAAAGTATGTTAATACTGCATACATTGCTCTATTCCAGCCAAAAACCAATCCTGCAGCACCATAAATAAAAACATTAAATGTCATTATCCATTCACCAACAGAAAAACCAAATTTTTTTGAAACAATTAAAGATAACATTTCCGTTCCATCAAGGGATGCCGAATTTTTCAAAATCGTTCCAACACCAACACCTAAAATTATACCGCCAAATACTGTTGCCAGTAACA
>CACYCU010000071.1 GCA_902772945.1 uncultured bacterium
ATTTTGGAACCTAGTTCGGATGCAAGTTTTTGATCTGCCCACACTTTAGGGGATTGAAGTTGGTTCTCATAGTCTTCAATTTCTTTATTTAATTTATTTATATCAAAAGTGTTAACTTTTCCAAATCTTTCTCGTAAATTGTTGTATATTTGCTTAGCTTCAGTTTCCATAAAATAATTTTACTAAAAAAATATATTCTTGCAATTCGTTGAATAACTGCTATAATTCATAAAGAGGAGAGATAATGTCCAATAATTTTACAGATGGCTTAAGAAGTTTATTTAAAGGTAAAGATTCGTTTTCAAGACAAATAATGCTATTTTCCATATGCGGAACTATAGGCCTTTTAGATGTCTATTTATC
The DNA here is from genome assembly GCA_902772945.1 of uncultured bacterium. GTDB lineage: Bacteria > Cyanobacteriota > Vampirovibrionia > Gastranaerophilales > Gastranaerophilaceae > Stercorousia. The sequence goes on from CACYCU010000071.1 coordinate 364, forward strand.
AATTATGGAACCAAATAATTTAAATATATATTCACAAATAATATTTGGGGGTATATGGGTGTTATTCGGAATGTTTGTAATGGGTTACGAGGTTGTATTCTTGCATGAAAGAGAACTGCCAGATATTGATTTTAGGCCTTTAAAAATATTATTAAAAAAGCCTTTAGTATACTTTTTGTTATTTATCATTCCTCTTTCTCTTGTAAAGTTATTTCCCCAATATATGAAAATTGCGTTTATCTTAGAAATGCTGCTTGCAGTTCCTCTAACAATGATACAGGCGGGTTTTTCATACAACTATTCAAATAGTGAAACGTTCAAATTATTTGAAGATGCAAAACTTAAAGATTTCGTGGTTTTATTTTTTAAACGAATAGGTTTAATTATATTGGGATATTTGTTTGTGTCAATAGTTGTGTTTATATTGTTTTTTATATTAGGTTTTGTTATTGCTGTCGTTCTGCGTGGCAATTCTGATTCTTTGATTTTGTTACTTTCATCTCAACAGTTTATAATTGTAAAACTTTCAAATTTTATATCAGGAATTTTACTTATATATGTGCTGACTAATGCGACGCTATTATGGGATTATGATTTAATAAAAACGTATGAAAGAGAGGAAAAATGAACGTAATTGATTTAATCTGTGCAGGTTTTAAGAAAGTTTATTCGGGAGAAAAAATTGCCGAAAAACACGTTTTCTTGCTTATAATAACGACAATTTTTTCTTTTGTAACAATGTATTTTGACGATATTGCAGATAAAATGAAACAGGGAATACAAGTAAATCCAAATATTACAGTTGTATTGGGAGCATTGATTGTTGCAATTGTTATAGGTGCTTACCTTTGGGGATATGCTCTGAAGTTGATGCATAATTCATTTGATAAAGATGATATTATGCCGGAATTTGATTCGTCTTCCTTTTCTGTATTTTTTAGAGTTTTACCTTTAACGCTTGTTTGGTTCGGATATATTATTTTGGCAATGATTGTTACTGCAATATTGTTTGCCACAAAAGTCTTAGGTATTTTGGGTATTTTATTAATGCTTGCAGTATTTGTAATTGCACCTTTTATACAATTTATATTTGCCGCTTATTCAAAGAATTATGAGGCAAAGGGTTTGTTTAATATTATGCTTCCTTTTCAGTATGTTCCTTCTACAATTTTACCTTTAATATTGTTAGGTTTGGCATTCATTCCTGTGTGGATTGTATTTTTTATAGTTTGTTTTGTTGTAGGCTTTTCTTTTGGGCTTATGAATATGGAACCGGCAGCTACTATAGCAGGTGGTGTATTAGGCGGATATTTTGGAGCAATATTTCAGTTTGTTTCAAATTATGCTATTGTTCAAATTTATAAAGAAAGAGTTGAAATGGAATAAAAAACTCCCTTTCGGGAGTTTTTTATTTATCAATTGTTTTATAACAATAGTTAGGATTGTTTTTTAATTTTTCTTCAATTTGATCAAAAGTTAAAAGTCCTTGTGTTGCACCAAATTCAGAAACTACACCCGATGAATTTACAGAACCGTACATTAAAGATTTACCTATATCTAATCCGTTACGGGAAAGTGCAGCACAGAAAGTTGAAGCAAAAGCATCACCTGCTCCTAATGTTGAAACTACAGGTCCGTCAAAAACAGGACAATAATAATATTTTTTGCCGTCATAGGCATATGCTCCTCTGCCACCGTCTGTTATTACTATTACCTGATAATCTTTTATTTTTAATTTGTTAAACATTTCTTTGATATCAGGGTGAACAAGTTCTTCTGAAAGTTTTTCCTTGCTTGTATCAGGTCTTACCTGAATTCCTGTTGCCATGGAAGCTTCTTCTTTGTTCATTACTACAACGTGTGCATTTTCAAGAATTTTTTTTAGGTAATTAAAACCTTTCTTAATACTTGAAGTGCCGGCATTAAAACAAACTTTTACGTCATTTTCTTTTGCAAAATTGACGATATCATCTAATACTCTTGTGCTTTCTCCATTTAACGGAGCTATGTATACTAATTTTGCATTTTTTATTGCTTCAAAATTAATATCAGATTTTTTGATTTTGCCGTTTGCGCCTCTGTGAGCTAAAACGGTTCTATCACCCTGAAAACTTACAAGAATTATTGAAAACCCCGTGCTCATTTTAGGGTCTTGTATAATATTTTCAAGATTAACATTTTTATCTTCAAAAGATTCCAAAATCCCTTTTGAATAAATATCATCTCCTATTTTAAATATTGCACAGGTATTAAAACCTAAATTTGCGAAATTGCATGCTGTGTTAACTCCTCCTCCGCCGACTTGCGAAGAAAACTCCGATATCTCAACCTTTGCACCATAGGGGTACCTCATAAATTCAGATTTTTTGTATTTTGTAAAAACTGATACAATATTTGCATCTTCACATTCTACAAAAACATCCATTGTTGCACTTCCAATTGTTATAACATCGCACATAACAGCACTCCTTTTTCTATATTATATTATAAAAATTTTCATTGTATCATTGTTTGTATGAGAGAAACATTAGAAAAAAATAAAATTGTAGATGACAATATTAATATGAGCAAAAAACATATTATAGCTTTAGTTGACTGTGACTCTTTTTTTGTTTCTTGTGAGCAGTCAGTTAAAC
>CACYCU010000072.1 GCA_902772945.1 uncultured bacterium
GCACAAGGACCAAATATTGTCGGACGCGATTTGTTTTATGTAGAAATATATCCTGATGGAAAAGTAAGTGAAAGCTACTATAACGATGAATCTGAATTTTGCCTGGATACGGAAGTGAGCTACGGCGTAGGCTGTTTGAGTAAAATCATAAATGACGGTTGGAAGATGGACTATTAATTACAGAATTTATTATATTCACAAAATCTGCAAGATTCTGATTTTTCTATTTCTTTTTGAAAATTGTAGCTTTCTATTGTCTTGCAGGTTTGAATAATTCTGTTTTGATATTCGGAAGATTTGCTTTCATCAAATTCTATAATGTTGTTTTTATTATTTTTTAGATCTATGTATACAAATTTTATATTGTAATTTTTAAATTTTTTATTTAAACATAGAAGATATACGATAGTTTGAAAATCATATTCCGGATTTTTGGGTATAGAGCCTGTTTTGTAGTCTAGGATGTAATAATTTTCATTATCTTTTACGAGTGCATCAAGTCTGCCGCCAATCCAGTATTCGTCAATTTTGCATGAAACATTGTATTCGGAATTAACATATTCCATTTGAAAAAATTTGTTATTTTTTAAAGTTTCCCAAATGTTTTGTTCTTCTTTTGAAAGAGATTTTTCTAATTTTGTAATATCGTCTCCTCTAAGATAATAATTTGCTAAGGCATGTATTCTTTTTCCCTTTTCAAAAAAAGATGTTTTTTGCGGAACTGAAATTTGATTTATATATTGGTATTTATATTTTTGTGGACAAGAATAAAAAGTTTTTAGCATATTTGGACTAAACATTATATAACCTCCCTGATAAGACAAGGTTCTTGTTCTATAATTTTATCAAAAGACTTTGTCTTTTTGCTGACTGTAAAATATAATTGTTTTTTAGCTCTTGTTATTGCAACATACAATAATCGCAAATATTCCGAGAGTAATTCAATTTTTAAATCATTTTCTGATTTTGGTTTGTATTCGGGATTTAACCTTTTTAAATTTTCATTAAAATCAGATGATTTTAATTTTATTTGATTTATATCTAACGGAAGATTTTTTTCTGTTGCTTCCGGGATAAAGACATAATCAAACTCATCACCTTTAGATTTGTGCATAGTCATAATTTGAACTTTGCCTGCAACATATTCTTTAGAACTTTCATCTTCTTCTGAGAAAAATTTAAATCCGCTTAAATTCGGTCGTTTAGCAAGCTCGTTTAATCTTTCCAATACGGATGAAAAATCAGAATTATTCAAACATAGCCTTTTTATCAGGGTAGAAATAAGATATACATTTGATTTTTCAATTTCTGATGAAAAATAATGAAGTCCTATTTTTATTGCCAATTCATCCGGAGAAAGATGTGAAAAAGAAAGCCAATATGTTAAATCCCAATAAAATTGTTCAAGGTATACATTATCTATATCATCACATGATTTTTGGATAAACGGGAGTTCCATGTTTTTTATTTCAGTACCTAATCTCTGTTTATATAATCCTGCTTCTGCCAAAATTTCGTAATTTTCACCAATTATTGAATTATCAAATGGGTGTAAAACCATTTGCATTATTGAATATATAGTTTTAAAAATAGATTTTTGTTCAAGACTTTCGCTTCTTGTTATACTTTTTAGACCGCTGTTGTTTATAAAGTTTATCCATTGAGCAACTTGATAATTACTTCTTAACAATATTCCTATTGTACATTTTGGATCTTTTTTTAATGCTTGTTTTATTTCTTTTAATATATAATTTCTTTCTTCGAGAGATTTTTCAAATATTTCGAAATGAAGCGCATCAGAACTTTGCGGGTTTTTTCCTGCAACAGGCTGCATGTATATTTCAAAAAATGCTTGTTTATTATAATCAATAAGTTTATTAGCTAATTGCCAAACATCTTTGCAGCAGCGTTGAGAACAATTCATGCTGACGTTGTTGCTTTCGTTTATAAATCTTCTAAAACCTTCTACATCGGCGTTTGAAAATGTTGTTGTAATAGCTTGATTTATATCTCCGCATCTTATAAGATTGTTATACTTTGCACTTAAAAGATTGATTAGGCGCTGTTGTATGACTGATGAATCCTGCGCTTCATCCTCAATAATATAATGACAAATGTTTTGATAATATTCTAAAATGTCAGGATTGTTTTCAAGAAGTTTAACAGAAGATATTAAAATGTCATCGTAGTCTATGAAATTGTTTTCTTTTAAAACTGTTTGATATTCGTTATAGAATTCCAAAAATTTATTAATCTTTTTATCTTCAGAAGTAATATTATTTGGAATATTGTTCATTTTATATATTGATATTCCTCTGTCAAATTCTTCAGTTTCTGTTTTTTTTAGTTTTTGTTTTTGAGAAATTTCTCTTATTATTCTTGTTCTTTGTGTATCATCGCAGATTTCAAAATCGGAAGAAAGACCAAGTCTTTCAAAATTTGCATTTTCTTTAATTATTCTTAGTGCAAGTCCATGAATTGTGCTGATATTAGGAATTTGAGATAAATTTGAACGGATTGTTTTTATTCTGTCTCTAAAATTTCTAGCAGCTGATTCCATATAAGTCATGACAAATATATTTTCAGGATTTACACCGTTATCAAGAAGTTTCAGTATTAATGCCAGCAAAATTGTAGTTTTTCCTGCACCAGGCACTGCAGATATTGCCATTTTGCCGGATTTGTAATCCAAAACGGGTTTTTGATCATCTCTTGGAATGATATTAAAGTTGTTTTTGTTTTCAGGATTAATATTGTTTTTAACTTTAATATATTCTTCAATGCCGCCAAAATTTTCAACACCGTTTCCGTCAAAAAGACTTGAGTGTATATAAATGCTTTCAGATGCGCAAAGTGTCAATTTCCTTAAAATCCTTGCCGTTTTTTCTTTTGAAAGCTCGATGTTATCTTCTATTGTAAACTCGTCTTTTGCCCATCCTCTTTGAAAAACCCAAGCGTTGTATAAAGGACCTGTATCGCTTTTTATCCATTCATCACTTGATACATCC